>JARGOZ010000022.1 GCA_029213025.1 Verrucomicrobiales bacterium | reverse complement strand
CGAAGAAGCTGTAGTCTACACGTTGCAGGCCACTTCGATTATGGATACCTATGCAAAGATCAAATATTGGGTAACCAAAGAAACTCATCTCGGCAAGAAAGCCGAATTCTACACCCGGACCGGCTCGTTGCTGCGGACTTCCACAATGTCTTACGACAATGAAATCGACGGCAAACCCTTTCTGTCGAAGATGGAAGTGGTCGATTCAGATCGAAAAGTGGTTTTGACCTACAGCGAGCCTAAACTGGGTCAGTATTCTCCGGCCCTTTTCGATAAGGATACTCTGGCGGGAGCCCCAACGCGTTCTTCTTCCAGTTCCCGTTCAGGAAGGAAGTTTTAGTGGATTTATATCGGATCATGGTGCTACAACACAGGCGGCCATGATTAGCGAAAATCAAACTCTGTGGGAACCGGCTGAAAGCGACCTGCAAAAAGCAACCCGGTTGGTTCAATCCCTGATCCGGATCGATTCTTCGAATCCTCCCGGGAACGAGACGGGTATTCTTGATATCCTGCTCTGGGAATTGCAATCGGCCGGAATCACACCGGTGGTTGTCGGAGCGCACTCGGACCGGCCGAATCTGGTCGCTAAGCTTGCCGCTGCTCCGGAAAATCGGACCGCGCCTCCTCTGGTGCTGAGTTGCCACATGGATGTCGTTCCCGTGGCTAATCCGGATGCCTGGAAATACCCGCCTTTCTCCGGGGAACTGGCCGAAGGTTGTATTTGGGGAAGGGGCGCTGTGGATATGAAGGGCTTCGCGGTGATGGCGCTGACTGCATTGACTGTGTTGAGTCGTAAGCATGTCCCCGTTAACCGCGACGTGATCTTTGTCGCGGTTTCGGATGAAGAAGCCGGAACTGAGTTCGGATCTAAATGGCTTGTGGAGAATCGCCCGGACCTTCTCGAGAATCCGGAATATGTGCTGAATGAAGTAGGCGGGTTCACCATACATCGGGGCGCTCACCGCTTTTATCCGGTTCAAGTCGCTGAAAAGGGAGTCGCCTGGCTTCGGCTGACTGCCCGGGGCCAACCCGGACACAGCTCAATGGCTGTTTCCGAGACGAGTCTGTCGCTGATCGCCGACGCGATCTGCAAACTGTCGAAAGCGACTCTGCCGTGGCATGTCACCGATCCTGCGGTCAATTTTCTGGAAGGATTTACCCGGGTCGAATCGAAAACCGCTCAGCAGGTGGCCAAATTGATCTTTTCGAAGCGAGCCGGTTCTTCCATCGTGAAAATGATTCCCGACCCGGCTCAGAGGGCCACGGTCGAGGCGCTGTTGCGCAACACGGCGACTCCGACGCGAATTGATACCGGTGGTGGAGCTCTCAATGTCCTGCCTTCCAGTGCATCGGTCGACATTGACGGGCGTTTGGTTCCCGGCCAGACCGCGGAATCGCTGATGAATGAAATCCGCAAAGTTCTTGGCGATAAAAAAGGTGAGGTCTACTCGATTGAAATTA
This sequence comes from Verrucomicrobiales bacterium, assembly GCA_029213025.1. Lineage (GTDB taxonomy): Bacteria > Verrucomicrobiota > Verrucomicrobiia > Verrucomicrobiales > DEV007 > Arctic95D-9. The sequence continues at coordinate 58,949 of JARGOZ010000022.1, read as the reverse complement.
TCAGGGAAGCGGAAGGGGTTGTTTTTCCGACCGATACTCCACTCTTTCAGGCTATTGAAGATGTTATGCTGGATGCTGATCCCGATGGTATAGTTATTCCATCCATGATTCCCGGATTCACCGACAGCAACAACTACGCGAAACTGGGGGCCACCTGCTATGGGTTTTATCCTCTCAAACTGGACAAAGGCCTCGATTTCGCCTCGATGTTTCACGGTGACAACGAAAGAATTCCCGAGGCGGGATTTCATTGGGGAATTCGAACTTTGCTGGAGCTTCTCGGTCGATTTCTTGTTACCAAATAAGGCTATTTCGAGAGGCTTTCAATCACCCCGTTCCAGTCAGGACCCGGAGGGCTGATGCGAAATATCTCCGCCCGCTCTTTCAACCATGCAGCCGGTTCATCTTCGTCTGTGATGGTATTCAACAAGTCAATGGTCTGACCCCAGTCTCTTTGATTAAAACTGCTCAAGGCGGTTTCGTAGATATCCACGGTTTCCTGGCTGGCTTCCGAACCACCCCATTCTTTCGGCATGATCAGTTCGTAAATTGGATAACTTTCTTTAAAACCGGCAGGGGAAATTAAGCAAAGTTTCCGAAATCTTCTTCCTTTGGTGTCTTTGACCCGTCTCCAGGTCTCGGCGGAGATCAGAACCGGAAGCTTAAATTCTTTGGCAATTCGTTCCAGTCGGGCCCCGAGATTGGCAACTCCTCCAAAAACACTAATGTGCCACTGTTGAACCGGGCCGGTTTTCCCGACGGCAATTCGCCCGGTGGAAATGCCGAGACGAATCGGGGACATAAAGCGGTTTTGTTCCTCTTCGAATTCGCCCCATTCAGCGAGTTTTTCGACGATGGCTTCCGCCGAGATGATCGCCTGAAGAGCGTGAAGATTTTTGTCGGTACCGAGGTTGGGCCACCCCCAGAGAGACAGCGCACCATCTCCGGCGAAGTCGGTGATTACGCCCTCATTTTCAAAAACCAGTTCGGTGATTTCGCCGACGATATCCTGGTTTTCTTTTAAACGATCCAGGATTTCCTCATCCGTTTTTGCCGTCTCCAGAAGGTGGGAGGAACCACGTCGGTCGGCGAACATCACGGTGCAGTCCGCCATCGTCGGTTGCAGGGCAGATTCGCTGCTGTTGCGCATCAGGAGACGAAGCCCCGGGGAAAAGAAAGTCGACATTCTATCCTGAATCCTCTGCTGATCCCGTGCCGAGAGAAGACTGGCGATCAGTGAAGCAATCAGTCTGAGAAAGGGCAAAAACACGGCTGCGGAGTTTTCGGTTCCCTGTCTGGTTTCCACATAGAGGTACGACGGCCGGTCCTGATCCCGGTCCCGGTGAATTTCGCCTTCGTCATCCAGGGGGGCCACGGGTATCGCCGCCACCCAGTCGATCTTCTCACCGAGACTGTCCGCCCGGAAAATTTTCTTATTATCCCGGGAGGTCCAGAGGTGAATATCGCTCGGAACCGGTTCATCAATTTCGAGTTGGTTCAAGAGTGTCAAACTGGGGCGGAAATCGGCCCGGTCCACCGGATCGGGATGCAGTCTTTCGAATTGCACTTCACCACTGGCATTTCGATCCACGGCAATAAAAGCCGCAGTGACACCTTTCTGGCCGGGAAGGGCATTTTCAATGAATGCCGCAGCCCGGGAAAACAATTCCTGACGATTAGTCCACCCGGAGAGAACCTGTTCCGGCAGTTCCCGTTGCAATAATTTCAACTGCAGCCGGAGACTGTATTCATCCAGTTGCTGAACTTCATCGTAATCCTGTTTCTTGATCGAGGCGGTTTCATATTCCTCTTTTTCCGTGTCCAGACTACCGAGATATTTCTCCAGAGCCGGATTGAGGTCGTCGATAGAATTCAACCAATACAAAGCGGTTGTTCCTTTGATCCCCACCACCGCAGCCTCACCCGGTTCGAGAATGATCGGTTCCCGAAGGGTTTCCCTGTGACGTGGAGCGACATTGGAATAAAGCACATTTGGTTTGCCTCTGCCGGGCAGGGCTGGAAGCCGCTCCATGAGCAGCGCCGTGCCTTCGCACCGAACGCGGCAGTGGTTCCGGCTTACCAGGCGATCACTCCACGAAAGGGTGAGGAGTTTGACTTCCTCGCCCTCAATCCGTTCCGGACGGCGTCCAAATCGCGCCGATTCGCCGTCTTTCAGCTCAACCGCGACGCGCTCTTCGATTTTATCGTAATTGACTGCAACGAGAACCATATATTCCGTTGGAAAGTTTACATAAAGTCCCCCTCCGGTCGAATAGTTAAAATCCTCAATGACTGACCCGCAGGGTCGCCAGTTCCGATTCGATAAACGGAATCAAAGCGTCGCTCACGTTTTGAGGCGTCCACTTCGGATCTTCCGATTCATCAACTACCGAAGTCATTTCGACATTTTGAATCCCGCAGGGAACAATCGAATCATACCCGGAAAGATCGGGCGAAACATTGAGCCCGAACCCATGCATCGAAATCCATTTTTTTACTCCGATTCCGATCGAGGCAATTTTCCGGTTTTCCAGCCAGACTCCGGTTAAGCCGTCTCTTCGTCCCGGTGAAAGATCGAGGGATTGTAAGAAGCCGATCAGCATTTCTTCCACGGCCCGCAGATAGGTATGCAAATCCTGACCGTACAAATGCAAATCGAGGATCAAATACCCGACCAGCTGACCCGGCCCGTGGTAGGTGGCCTGGCCGCCCCGGTTGATCTCCACCACCGGGTGAGGCAGTTGATCATCAGCATGTTTCAGGCTGGACCGATCCCTTGTCCGGCCGATGGTATACACTGGTTCGTGTTCCAGAAAAAGGACGGTGTCGGGGATCTCCCCGGCGATCCTTTGTTCCACCATTTGATTTTGTAGCTCGAGTCCGGCACCGTATTCGATACGACCGAGCCATTGAAACTGCACTTGAGACATTGCCGCGCAACGAAACGGCGTTTTGCCATTCCCGCAAAGAAAATCAGTCAACGACCGGCGACGGCAGTTGCGCATCCGGCAAAATCCTGTAAATCAAACCTGGATGGCCCTGAAAATTCGAATTGATACCGGCGGCACTTTTACTGACTGTTGGAGTGAGGATGAATCCGGGCAGTCGGCGAGTGTGAAAATTTTGTCTTCCGGAACGCTTCGGGTCGGGATTGTCAGGGAAATCGACAGCCGCCAGGTGAAAATCGATCTACCCCGAAACTGGAACACTCCGCCGGATTTTTTCGCTTCCTTCGCGGTAACTAATCACATCGGTGATCACACTGTTGTGGAAGAGTTTGACGGGCGAATTTTGACTCTGCGGAATCCGATACCATGTGCAGGATGGCTGGACCTTTCCACCGGGGAGGAAGCTCCGGTTTTGGGCGCCAGACTCCTCACCGGCACGGGGATGAATATGCCGTTTCCGGAAATGGATTTTCGCCTCGCTACCACCCGGGGCACCAATGCCCTGCTCGAGAGGAAAGGGGCGGCGCTTGCCCTGTTTATCAATCGGGGCTTCGGGGATTTGCTAACCATCGGCGATCAACGCAGGCCGGATCTGTTTGCTCTCCGGCATCGGCGGAGGAAAGTTCTGTACAAAAATGTGGTCGAAGTGGATTGCCGTCTCGATGCCGGGGGCCAGGAGCTACAGGCTATAGATTTCGACGACGCAATGTTCAATCGGCAGGTAGAGAATATAGTGGCATCCGGAGTCAAAACCGCTGCGGTTGCGTTACTTCATTCCTGGAAAAATCCGGCGCAGGAATGGGAGCTTCGCGATTTTCTTTTATCGAAAGGTTTCGATCATGTATCGGTCAGTTCGGAATTGGCTCCTTTGATTAAACTGCTGCCACGAACGGAAACGGCGGTTGCGAATGCGTTTCTTCATCCTGTTCTGCAGTCATTTCTCGACAGTATCCAAAATTCGATTGGTAGAGAAAATGATATTTACAATATGACTTCGGCCGGCGGCCTGGAATCCATCGAAGTCTATCGGCCCAAAGATTCGTTACTTTCCGGACCGGCCGGAGGAGTGGCAGGCGCGGCTGCTGTCGCTAAGGAACTGGAGATTGAAAAGATTCTGACTTTTGATATGGGCGGAACCAGTACCGATGTGGCCCGCTACGACGGCGATTTTATCTACCAGTTTGAACAGAAAGTGGGCGATGCGCATCTGCTTTCAACCTCGCTGAAAATTGAGACAGTCGCTGCAGGTGGCGGTTCAATATGTCATTGGACCAATGCCGGTCTTCGGGTCGGACCGGAGTCAGCAGGTGCTAATCCCGGACCTGCCTGCTACGGGAAAGGAGGGCCGCTGACAATTACCGATGTAAATATTTTGCTGGAGAGGATCGATCCGGACAACTTCGGGATTCCGCTCACGACCCGCCAGATCAATGCCGCAGAGCAGCGGGCGTTTGAGCTACAGAAAGAAGCAGGTATATCGGGAGATCAACTTGATACCGATTTTCTCGAAGGTCTCATTGATATAGCCAACGAACAAATGGCGGATGCGATACGCACTATATCGATTCGCGACGGCGCCGATCCGACAGTCTATTCTCTGCTCGCTTTTGGCGGGGCTGGACCGCTGCATGCCTGCGCCGTTGCGGAAAAACTCGGTATCAAAAAAATTATCATTCCGGGTGAAGCTGGAATTTTGAGCGCATACGGTCTTGAGCATTCTGCTATAGAAAGGATCGCTGAACGGCAGGTAAATCTTTCCGTTGCCGATTCGGTTAAGTTGGTTGCCCTGCTCAACGAGGTAACGGCCAGTGCAGAAAGAAAGCTGGTGGAAACCGGCGGAACCTGCGAGCGATTCAGAAAAATCGCAGAGGTTCGCCTCGCTGGTCAGGATTCCTCCCTGGTGATCGATTTTATCGAGCTGTCTGAGTTGCAAGGCCGGTTTACGACCGGGTATCAAAATATATTTGGTTATCTGCCGCCGGAAAACAGAGCTATAGAAATCGTCAGCTTTCGGGTGATTGCTTCCACCGGCACTCCGGGAGCTAACAGGGTACAGTCGCAGACTCAACAGGGTACAGTTTCCCGTTCAACAGGGTACAATGCCGCATTGTACCCTGTTGAATCACGCTATATCAACCGGTCGGACATTCCGGCCGGTAGCAGGATCACGGAGCCGTGTACCATTCAGGATCCTGTCAGTACCTTTTATCTACCGAAAGGCTGGGAGGTAGAGGTGGCAGGCACGGGGGCATTGATCGCTACCGTGGCGGGCGCTGATCCAGCCCAAAAGGACAAGCCACAGCCTGAGGAGATTGTGCGCGAGTTGTTTCGGCACCGTCTGGAAAACGTAGTCAGTGAAATGGGCGCGATGCTGCAGCGCTCGGCGATTTCTACTAATGTCAAAGAGCGTCTCGATTTCTCCTGTGCGCTACTCGATAAGGAGGGGCTTTTGATTTGCAGTGCGCATCACATTCCTGTCCATCTCGGAGCAATGGGGCTGTGTGTGCGCAAAGTAAAAAGTTCGCTGCCGATGCGTCGTGGCGATACGGTTATTACCAATCACCCGGGAGCGGGCGGCTCGCACCTGCCTGACGTGACCCTGATCACACCGGTTTTTGCGGATGGCGACGAACCGGTCGCCTACATGGCAAACCGCGCCCACCACGCGGAAATTGGCGGGGTTACTCCGGGATCCATGCCGCCAGCCGCACAATCTCTGGCGGAGGAAGGTGTAGTTATTTCTCCTCGATACCTGATTGAGGAGGGGGAGTCTAAGTTTGATGATATCGAAAAACTGCTGACTTCCGCTCCGTTCCCTACACGGCGGGTTTCGGATAATTTGGCTGATCTCCATGCTCAAGTTGCCGCCAATCGCAGAGGTGTTTCTCTGCTGCAGGATTTGATCGGGATCTACGGATCGGAGGAAATTCTTAGACAAATGGAAGGGTTGGCAGAGCAAAGCGAAACCGCTTTCAGTAGGCATTTGGATTCGCAGTCTTTTACGGAGTGCAGCTCCCGGCAGTGTTTGGATGATGGAACGGAAATCGACGTTTCTATAGAGATTGGAAAGGGCAAGCTGACGGTCGATTTTGCTGGAACTACAGAAAAGCATCCCGGAAATCTGAATGCCACCCCGGCTATCGTGCAGAGTGCCGTTCTCTATGTGTTGCGTTTGTGGACGCAGGATTCTCTACCTTTAAACGAAGGACTGATGAAGCGGGTTCGGATCAATTTACCGACTTGTTTCCTTAATCCGGAGTTTCCCGGTGACCCGGCAGCCTGTCCGGGTGTCGTCGGGGGAAATGTCGAAACCAGCCAGCGGCTTGTCGATACATTAATCCAGGCTTTGCAAATCCAGGCCTGTTCCCAGGGAACGATGAATAATTTGATCTTCGGCGACGATTCGTTTGGCTACTATGAAACGATAGCCGGGGGAGCCGGAGCGGGCGACGGCTACGACGGTGCTTCCGGTTTGCATACTCACATGACAAATACGGCGATTACCGATCCGGAAATTTTGGAGAGTCGGTATCCGGTGCGCCTCGAAGAATTTTCGATTCGCAGAGACTCCGGCGGCGCGGGAAAATGGACAGGTGGCGACGGAGTGATCCGGGAAATTACTTTTCTAAAACCGGTGAAGGTGTCTTTGCTCACTCAGCACAGGATTGAAGCTCCCTTTGGAATGGCAGGGGGGGCGCCGGGTCAACGCGGCGCTCAGTTTGTCGACGGATCGCCGGTTAGCGGGACGGCTGTCCTTCACCTCGCCCCGGGCCAAACTCTGCGGATTGAAACGCCGGGGGGAGGGGGATTTGCAAAAGCCGATCAGTGAATTTTCGCCACAGAGGCTGCGATTTTGCGCAGATTGGCGATGACATCTTTTTCCAGAGGATCCAGAGTCGCCACTTCGCCCTTGATCGTTTGGGCGAGGGAATTCGCGCTGGACTGATCAAACTGGGGCTGCACAAAAATGATTTTCACTCCGTCTTTTTGAGCTTGCTGAGCGATCCCTGAAATTTGCTTCGGTGTAGGACGGCGGTTACCAATTTCTATGGCGACCTGTTCCAGGCCGTAGTCGAGAGCAAAGTAGGCAAAAGCTCCGTGATATACATAAAACTTTTGTCCTTTCAGCGGCTCCAGTGCTGTGCGCAACTCATTGTCCACACTGTCGAGCTCCTCTTTGAAATTTGCGACATTTTTGTCGATCTCTTTGCCTTGTTCTTCAGTGAGAAACGGTTTCAAAACGCTGGCAACCCGGTCGGATTGTTGTTTCAGCATTTTAGGAGACAGCCATACATGCGGATCTTTGAGCTCGCCGTGGTCATGGTGATGATGGGCTTCGTGCTTGTGGCCGTCGTCTTCATGATGGTCGTGTTCTGCAGCTTCCCGTGCCGCGGCTTCGCATATTTCGCAACTGCCATCGAGAAGATTGAGACCTTCGAGGAGGCTGACTGCTTTGGGAGCGGTTTTGCCATCGCCGACTTTGACGAAGAAATTGCTTTCAAATCCGAGGTCTCCGGAAAACAGGAGATTTGCTTTGGAAATTTGGGCAATCTGTTTCGGAGTCGGTGAGTAGTCGTGGCAATCGTCGCCTTCACTGACGATGGTGCGGATTTCGACCATGTCGCCTGCGATTTTTTCGAAAAGAAATTCGTAGGGTAGAACAGGGACATAAACGAGAGGTTTCTCAGCGGCTTGTCCGATGAGTCCCAGAGAGATAACGGCGAGTAATGAGGTGAGCCAGGTTTTCATAATTTGGATCAAAAATTGGTAAATAGTGATGGATTAGGATTCGACTTTCTCCCAGGTCTGGAGCTGGTAGTGTTCGGCGATGGAAACCGCTTCTTTGACTTGTTCCTCAGAGATCTCGACCGTTCCGTCTGTTTCCACAGTCAGGACATGGCTTCCTTTCTTTTTGAGGAGAGCGATTTTTACTGTTTCGACTCCCTCCATGGATCCGATCGCTTTGAGGATCTTTTTCTTACATCCGGAACATTCGATTCCGGTCATGGAAGCCTTGTAGGTGTCGGCTGTCGCCGGGAGAACTGCGAACAGGCAGAGGGTTAGAAGGATAAGTGTCAGGTTTTTCATGGATGCTGATTGGGTTGGATGATTGCCGTTATCTAACGGCCCGGGAATTCAGTATCGTAGAAATCTCATGTAATGCAAATTAATTGCATTAAGCGATGATGCTATTTGATTTCCCGATTCTCCGGAGTGACGGAGATCACGATTGGGCGGTGATCGCTGGCGCTGTCCCAATCGGGCCAGTGATGGATATACGAGCTTTTCCGGTCCACTTCGGGACTGATACCCCGGCTCAGCAACGCGTAATCAAACCGGGAATAAGAATCCGCAAATGACCAGTGATGAGTCCAGCGAAAACCATATTGATCCGATAGAGTGAGAGACGAGAGGTAGCCTCGACCGCCAAAGTAACCCTGCAGGGCTTTTACCGGAGCTTCGTTGCGATATTCGTTCAAGTCGCCGATTACGACCAGATTTACTTTCGGGTCGGTTTGAAAAATTTTATCGAGGTGCGAACGGGCTAGCTGTGCTTCGTTGAGCCGCATCAGGGCCTGGTCAGCTTCGGGAATTTCCCGTTTCGATTTCAAATGCAGCACCACACAACGCAGCTGGTAATCTTTGTTCACCTGAATGGTGGTGTCGAGAACGCCGCGCTGGAACGGAAATTTCTTCTCGTAAATGTGGTAGGAATAGTCGTCCCGTGAGTGGTTTGCGACGATGGGATACCTCGAAAGAACTGCCAGATTTCGGTCAAATCCGCTTTTCGCCCGGAGAAGTTCGGTATTGGGCAAATCGATACCCGCTTGTTTCAGACGACTTTGGAAATCGGCCAGATAGTCCGGATCACCGATTTCGCATACGCCCAGGATATCGGGCCGTATGGCTTTCAGCCCTTCAAGAATGTGTTCGATCTCTTTCGCGGGCTTAGGGGCGTCCAGAACAAGTTCGCCACTGACCCGGCGGTCCATCGCCAGATAGTTTTTCAGGTTGTAGAAAACCAGATTGACCGCTTTTACTCCGCCTCCCGGGCCTTCCTGCGCCGAAGCACAAGGGCAAAGGAGGCAGATAGCGATCAGGATATCTGCGAGCCTCTTCACGAGGTGGGCGATGTGGAGGGATCAGTCTTTTTTATCCGGCTCACTGGTTTCGTCCCAATCGCGGGCTGCTTCGACCTCGCCTTCTTTGATTTCTCTCTCAAATTCGGTCTTCGCTTTTTTGAATTCCCCCATACCTTTGCCTACACCGCGAGCCAGTTCAGGGATCTTTTTAGCTCCGAAGAGAAGGAGAACGATCAAAAAGATGACCACCATTTCCTGAATACCGGGAGCTCCGAATGCGAGTAAATTCATCATGTTCATGTTTTCCAACCTAGGCGTAGCCGGGGATTCTGCAATGGAAAATGGCCTTGCAAGTTGGGCGGTTTTACGGTTGAAGGTCGGGCATTTTCGGCGAATTTCGCTCCGTGATTACGGGAGGCTTTGGAAAATGGCCTTTCAAATGATGATTTGCCCCGGATAACCGGTATGAAACGTAATCACTCTCGGAATTGACACACAAGGGATGCCAATCTTCATTACGCGCCCTGAACACTATCGATGAAACTGAACGTAAAGCAGGAAAAAAACGGCACGGAGGATATGCTCTCGCCTTTTGCATTTCTTAAACCTGAACTCGACCGGGTTGAAAGGAAGATCCGCGCTCAGGCAAAGGAGTTCGATCCTGCTGTTGAGCCGTATATCGCTTACATCTGTAACACCTCCGGGAAGCGGATCCGTCCGGTTCTGTCTTTCCTCGCCGGTGGTGCTACCGGCGCGATCTCAGAAGATCACGACAAACTCGCCGTGATTCTGGAGCTGATACACATCGCGACTCTGGTGCATGACGATATCATCGATGGGGCGGAAATCCGCCGCCAGGCACCCACCGCCAACGCCAAGTGGGGAAATGCACTGAGCGTTCTACTCGGCGACAGTCTCTTCAGTTATGCGCTGATGCTTTCCACCGAGTTTGAAGATCGCAGAACTGCCCGTCGCATCGCGGAAGCGGCTAATGCCGTGTGCACCGGGGAAATCAAACAGACCCAGCGTCGTTTCGATCTGAATCTGTCCAAGGCCGAATATTTCGACATCATCGAGAAAAAGACGGCGGCCCTTTTCGAAGTCGCCATGGAAATTGGCGGGCAACTCAATGAAAAGAGCGATTCGGTCTGTGAAGCGATGGGGCAATTCGGCCTGAAAATCGGCACCGCCTACCAGATTTACGATGACTGCATCGATCTCGTCGGTGAAGAGGAGGAATTCGGAAAGACCCTGCGGACCGATTTGAACAAAGGAAAACTGACTTTGCCGATTCTAAATCTTCTGGAAAGCTCCACCGAAAAACAGCGTGAGAAACTGAATCGTCTGCTGCTGCAAAAAGAGCCAATCGATGTGTCCGCGCTGGCCAATATTGCCGACTATGTCGGCTCCATCGAAGCCGCGATTGATACCGGCCAGGAATTGGTCCGTGAAGCCCGCGAATCGTTAGTGGTGTTGGAAGATACTGAACACAAAGATGCGCTTATCGGCATCTCCGATTTTCTCGAAGGATTGCTGAATTCCTGCCGACAGTAGACCCAACAGGGTACAGTCCCGGACTCAACAGGGTACAGTTTACTTCGTACCGGCGACTTTCAGTCGCTGTGGAAGTGGGGGAACCACGGGATTACACCAATCCCGACATCGTTCCGGAGCTGGTTGCGAAGCTCTCCATTTCCAGTCCCATCCGCTGCAATGTGCTCAAATAGAGATTGGGCAGCGGGTAGTTGTCTTTCTGATTGAAAGCGAGGTGTCTGCCGTGCTGGAAGCCGCCTCCCGCGAACAGTACCGGCATATTGCGGTTGTCGTGGCTGGAGGCATTTCCCAGGTTTGAGGTCATGATTACCTGGGTTTCATCGAGCAGGGTGTGGCCGTTTTGCTCGCTGGCTTTCAGTTTCCGCAAAAATTCGCCCCACTCGTCGATGATGGCCTGTTCGACGATGGTGAGCTGATCAATCTTCTCTTCATCCCGTCCGTGGTGGCTCAGGGTGTGGTAACCTTCGTCGACCCCCTCGACATCCTTGAACCGCGCGTTACCCGGGAGGTGCAGAGTTACAATCCGGGTGGAATCGGTTTGCAGGGCAAGAAAGATGATATCCAGCATGGCCCGCTCGTAGATTGCGAGATTGTTCTTGTCTGCCTTCGGCGCTTTGGCGTCCACTTTCGGCTTGGGACGATTTACCCAGTTCTGATTTTCTTTGAGCCGGTTTTCCAGCTCGTTTACACTGGTGAACCAGGCGTCGAGCTTTTCCCGGTCCCCGGCACCGAGCTCGCGCTGCAGGGCTTTCGCTTCCGCTCCGACGACGTCCATAATGCTGCGGCCCCGCCGAAGCGATACGGACTGCCTGGCTTTTTCAGAAGCGGAGTCGTTGCGAAAAAGCTGAGCGAACACCTTTTCCGGGTTCGATTCCGCCGGGATCATTGAGCCGTTTTCCGTGTAGGAAGGGCTGGTACTGGAGCCGGCATTGAGCACCAGGGAGGGGAAGCGGGTTTCGTGCCCGTAGTGCTTCGCCATCAGTTGATCGAGAGAAATCGTATTCCGCGACGTGGCCCCCCGCTGGTTCGGGCAGGCGGAAAAAATGCTGCCTTCGGCGGTGTGTCCACCAGTCACTCCGGGGTGCGAGGAACCGGAAACCACGGTGAAATCTTTGCGCAGATCCTGGACGGATTTCAGATAGCGGGAAGGCTTGTAGTTGGTTCCTTCGCCCTCGGGAATCCAGTTGGGGCCGTGTAGACCCAGAGCAAGGCTGAGTCCGACAAAACGCTTCGGCCTCGTTTCACTCTCTGCGGAAAACACCGGGCACATGGCATCCAGAAAAGGCAATCCGAGAGAAACCCCGGCACCCTGCAAAACGGTTCGGCGGCAAAGGGCTTTCTTGAAGTTAAAATGTACGTTTTTATCCATGGCAGATTACTTGGTTCGGAACGGGTCGCTGGCTACAATACCGTGCATCAGCGAGCGCATCCCGTATTTTTTTTCACGGCACGATTTTACAATTTTTTCGATAGCATCCCGGTCGCTGAATGATGGTGGCGAACCGGTTGCGTAGGTTAAAACCTGTTTGGCGAAAGCCTCCGCAAGAAGATCGGGTTGCTTCAGGTACACTTTCTTCCACGAGAAAATGTCTTTGAATGGATCGCCCTCGGGAGTTTGGCCGGAAGGGTCGACTTTCGCCGAGTTTTTTCTCCAGCCGTATTTGGAGCGCCATAATCCAACCGGATCGAAACTTTCCAGAGCAAATCCGGCCGGATCAATCTTTTGGTGGCAGGCCGCGCAGGATTCGTTGTTTCGGTGTTTATCGAGCTGGTCTCTTATACTCACTGCGCCGCGAATATCGGGTTCCACAGCGGGGATTCCGGGTGGTGGTGGCGGTATTTCCATGCCGAGAAATCTTTCCGCTATGTAGACTCCCCGCACGATAGGCGAGGTGGAGCTGCCGTCGGCAGTGACTTTTAAAATCGATCCCTGGGTAACCAGGCCTCCTCGCGGATTGGTTTTCAGGCTCACTTTCTGAATGCCGTTCCCCGGCTTGAGGTCCAGTTCCTTCATCGCATAAAAGCGGACCAGGCGCTCATTCAGCATTGCGAAATCGGAATGAATCAGAGTCGTGACCGGAGCATTGCCCCGGATGATTTGGGATAGAAAAGAGCGGGTCTCCGCCACCATTGATTCCTGAACTACCGGGTCAAAGGTTCGAAACCGTCGCGTGTCGGGACTGGTGAAGTCAATTTCTTTCAGTTTCAGCCATTGATCAGAGAAACTCTCAAAAAATCTGTCTGATTTCGGATCATCCAGCATTCGGGAAAATTGCTGATGGATTACATTTCCGCTCAGTTTGCCTTTGTCAGCGAGCTGCCGCAATCCCTGGTCCGGCATTGAGTTCCACAGCATGTAACTGAGGCGGTTGGCCAGGGCGTACTGGTCGAGCCTGCCCGGCTTTTCATAAAAGGTCAGGAATCGAGGTGAACAGAGAATGGCCCGGTACCCTGTGGTCAGGGCATCTACCGGTTTGGCGCCTTGCTCCTTCAACACTTCTAAAGCGAGGTCGATGTAGGGTTGGGTGACATCCCGGGAAACCGGGCGGCGAAAGGCCCGGCCGGCAAAATTTTGAATCGCATTGGAGATGATCTTTTTCATCTCTTCCGGAGTGGATTCTTCCAATTGCTTTTTTGAAATGTTGCCGATAAGAGCCGCGCGAACTTCCTTTGCCGACCCGTTGGGATAAATCCTCGTCATTTCGATTGAGCCCATAGCGATGCCTGTCACACCGTCTTTCACAAAATCGGTGCCGCGGTAGATTACATTCCCGCCTTTCGAGGGGGATTTGGGCTTTTTGATGGTGATATCCCCGGGTTTCATCTCCAGCATGTCGCGCTTGCGGATCCAGGCTTCAAAAGTCAGATCTCTTTTTTCCTTAGTAGCTTCAACCAGGCCGATCGGGTAGAGAATCGGAGCGGAGGAGGAGCAGGGTCCCGAACGAAGTGTGCCCCAGACGACATCTGCATTGACCGCCTGCACATCTTTGATCGTGATCCGGTACCAACCATCTTCGGGAACAGATGTAGCGGGCATTCTACCGTAAAACTGGAGTGAGATCGGCCAGGCGATGGCGCGGCCCTCCCGGTCTTCCGGTCCCCGGTAGTTGCCACCTGATTTTGCTCCCCGTCCCAGCATCTTCGCGTTGATCGTTTTGGTATAGGGCTTTTTCCACCCGGTGGTGGCCCGTTGCACAGCCTCGTCGAGAGCCAGTTCCGCGGTTTCAAGATAGCGACCAAGTAGATGATGAGAAAGCTGCTGCACGCCTGCGACAGTTTCAAAACCGTGGTGAGAAGAGTCTTCCGGCAAGTGATCGATAAGAGGGATGTCGATTTTGAGCAGGTCGTGAAGTGTCATTTCATATTCTCTCCGGGTCAGTCGGCGCACATTGACCCGCCCTTCTTTTGCGATGCGTTTCTCATCCGCCGCCAGGAGTGGTTTCTCCAGCTCAGCCAGAAAGGCTTTCAGCTGTCCGGAATCGGGGCGCGGCTTTTTCTTCGGCGGCATTTCCCCCGACTCAGCACGGGAAAAGACCCTCTCCCATTTCTCAAACAGATGTGGATCAGTGAGATCGAATTTCAGATCGAGGAGGTTGAGTTCACCCTTTGAGACCTCGTCATCATGGCATTCGAAGCAGTTTTCCGCGAGGAAGGCATCAACCTTTTCAGGAGGCACATCCGCTGACAACAGAGGCGCAGCGGCAAGGAAAATGATTGCCGGAAGGGGGAGTAAGACTTTGGAAAATGAGAGTCCCATAGAAACCGACTAATTGGGGTGATTTGATCGCGAAATCAAGTGGCTGATACAGTGAAAATACCACTAAAATTACGCTTCGGAAAGGGCTACACATCCTGTTTTTTCTGCAGCGGAGGGATTCGTTCAAAAAACAGGGTAATGATGATAAATGCGGTTAGAGCCAGACCCGCTCCCAGATAAAGGCCGTTTTTTAAATCGCCATTCATGATGACAAAACCGGCGGTAGTTCCTGCAATCACCCGGCTCAGTCCGCCGACTCCCATCGTGTAAACGCCCTGCATCGAATTGCGGAATTCGTCGCCGGCGAGGCGGTTGATAAACATGGGCGGGGCGATGTACAGGGCGAGAACCTCCATACCGTGCATGACCTGAACCAGAACCGCCACAAGCGGGGTGGGAAAGGTAGCGAGAAGAAACATGCGCAGAGACATCAGCCCCAGGCCCAGAGAAATGATCGCTTTCAGACCGATTTTCCTCTGCATCGCCGGCATCAAAAGCGAATACCCGATTTCCAGAACCACTCCGATATTGATGATGAGTCCAATATATTGGCGCGGGATGTGGATCACTTCATCGAAATAATTGGCGATGAAAGAGTAGTAAATCGAAGCGGCAAGCAATCCGAAAAAGATACCGATAGCGAGCCAGCGACCTTCCGGCGAGTAAAGCCGGGCAAAAGCCTGCCGGGTGGGGATTCTTCTCCCGGTTCCGGCGGCGAAGATCTTTCTTTCCAGTGGGGGGAGAAAGAAGCTGTTGATCATCGACAGCACACAGAAAAATACTGCTACCGGTAGAATGGAACCGGGTTCGGCTCCGTTTTTCAGCGGGAAATACAGCAACAGGCTCGGAACGATAAATCCGATCGTTCCCCAGACCCGGACAAACGGATACTCGGGAAAATATTTTCCCTCGCTCTTCATCTGCTGAGTGAGCGAGAAAAAGAACCCGTCCTGGAGAGGCAGCATGGCGACAAAAGACAGTCCGTGGACGAAGTAGAGCAGCAGCGTCAACTTGATCTGGGTCGAGAAAAACATCGCCGTGAGCACGCAGGCGCTGGAAGTAAATGCCACTGCGAGGATGCGGCGGGGATCAATATTCCGGTCGGCAAAAAAGGTGATCAATACCGGGGAGAACAGCATGGGCAGGCCCATGATCGACGCCGCGATTCCGATTTGCAGGAAGGTGAAGCCCGCTTGTTCACGGAGAAAGACAGTCATCAGGGGCATCACGCTCCCGATTACACCATAGCTGAGGAAAAACTGTCGTTTCAGGGCTCTCAAGGCCTAGTCATTCCTCGTCAAAGCGCGATTTAGCAACCAATGAATTTTGGAAAGTAGAGGACAGGATGGGCTTCACGGTGGCTCTGTAAAAGAGCCTGTTTTGAGGATTTCCTCAATGTCTTCCCAGTCCTCTATCACCCGGAAATGAACGCCCGATTGTCCCTGTTGTGACCGATAGGTTTGGTCTCTTTCGTTCCAGAAAAATGTTACTTCCGGTACGAAGGGCGTTTTATCCGGCCCCAGCTGGATTTCATACAAGCCATCGCCATTGGAATCCGCGCACCGGTTTGTCCAGTCATATTTATCTCCGGATCCATAGGTAATACTGAAAGCAACTTCGAAAAGTACCCTTGTGGGAATACCTACTCTGGTGACACTACATTTTTTGACGGTACCTTTCAGTCCCCCGGTTCCGCAATTGTTACCTGAAACTCTCTCTATCCAGCCATCTCCGTTGAGGTCATCGAAAAAGTCACGCGCATTGGTCAGTTCGGTTAGATTGTTTCCATTGAACGGTCGGGGTTCGGTTTCATCCATCAGTTTGCCGTTCGAGTCGAACAGTGATATCACATATTTTTTATTTATTGTGCCGGGTGCAGTGGTTTCCAAAGGAGGTGCCGCGACTGGATACGGAGGTGGATTGAACCATTTTTTCCACTGCCCGAACTGAAAAAGCGTTTTCCGGCTTTCCCATGGCGGGCTGGTTTTTGTATAGCTGAGATAGTTCTGAGCCCGAAGTATCAAATAAATATCAGTCTGATCAGGCACGGGGATCTGTATCATCCGAATCTCTGTATGACCTGATTCGAAATTTCGGAAGTGACGCCGGTTTTTTGAATAGCTGTGATCAGCACCACCTGCTTTTACCCATTGCTTATGATAGGACCGCAAGCGGGTTTCCGGATCGATCAATGCTTCGGGACTATAGAAAAGTGTCGAATCAGCCGTCAGTTTCCAGATTATTGCCACAGCCAAAGGAATGAGGAAAATCAGGATGCCGATTGCCGTTCTCTTTGCATCATTCATCACTCCGATGATACAGGAAAACCATTAAATTCAAGAAGGCTTCTTCTTTTCTTTCGAAGCCGGAACCTTAAAGAGCGGCTTCGAATTTGGAGGTCGCTTCGTGGTTCGCGCCGATCCAACCAGCATTGCAATACTCCCAATCAACATAGGGTAATTGACTGCTTTTTCAGAGAGTGGATCAGAGAAGAAAAACATTCCGTAGATGACCCAGAGGACGCCCACCCATCGCAGAATTTTCCAAATCCCGTCCCGCAGGTAGAGAGGTTTTCCAAAAATACTGGTTCCATATCCGGTCCATGACATAAAGCCGATGATCGCAATGATGGGAGAGATGGATGACAAAAAGGAAATCATTTCTTCGAGGGAACTTCGCTGATTCAGGATACGGGTTCGGAAATTGAAATCAAATTCGAAGTTGCATGGGTTAAGGAGGGAAGAGACTTAACAGGGTACAGTCCCGGACCTAACAGGGTACGGTCGAAGGGCACGGACTTTTTGTGGTATCGGTGCTACGGCAAAGCCGTTACGCAACTAAGCCCCGGATTGAGCGAAGCGCTACCCCGGGTTCAACAGCAAACGCAAATATCATCTCTGTAGGAGATGCGAAAGCTTTCGGAAGTCCTACACCTACAAAATCGATCCCGGGGCGTAGTCGCCGGCTCCGGATACGGCGGATACGGCATTTGTCGAGGCTTTTAAAAACACATCGATCTGGGCGGATACCGCTCCAATGTTCTTGCTCCCTTCCTGAAGGGCGGTTTGCAGATCGGATTCGCTCATGCCGAGGCGACCGTCAGCAGCGAGGCGTTCAATCATGTCGTTGCCGGATGACTCACCGGTCCGATAGGCTTTGGCGGCGGCGACGGCGTTTTCTTTGATGATTTCGTGAGCGGTTTCGCGACCGATTCCTTGCTTCACAGCTGCCATCATGATGGTGGTGCTGAGAAGAAAGGGAAGGTAGTGTTGATTTTCTTTCTCAATCACCGCCGGGTAGGTTTCCATCTGATCGAGGATGGTGATAAAGGTTTCCAGCAATCCATCGAGCGCAAAAAAGGCGTCGGGCAGCATGACGCGACGCACTACGGAACAGGATACATCGCCTTCATTCCACTGGTCTCCGGCGAGTTGGCTGGCCATCGATAAATAGCCGCTCAGAATGACTTTAAATCCGTTGACCCGTTCGCAGCTGCGGCTGTTCATCTTGTGGGGCATGGCAGAAGAGCCGACCTGGCCTTTGGCGAATCCTTCGCTGGCGAGCTCGAGCCCGGCCATGATGCGCAGGGTTTTTGAAAAGCTGGACGGAGCGGAAGCAATCTCGTTGAGAACGGAGACGGTTTTAAAATCCAGGCTGCGCGGGTAGACCTGCCCAACATTGGTAAATTTCCGATCGATGCCAAGATGTTTGGTCACCCGGTCCTCGAGATCCAGTGCTTTGGCAGAATCGCCATCAAAGAGACTCAATTGATCCAGCTGGGTTCCGACCGCTCCTTTGAGACCCCGGACCGGATAGGTCGCGAGAAGATTTTCGAGACTTTCCAAACCGACCAGCATCTCTTCACCGAACATGGAAAACCGTTTGCCCATCGTGGTGATCTGGGCGGCTACATTGTGGGTGCGGGCGGTGATGACGAGGTTGCGGCTCTCATCAGCGTGCTTTGCCATTTTCGCAATGGCAGCTGCAGTTTTGAAGCGGACGACTTCGAGGGCGCGATACACCTGGAGCTGCTCGACATTCTCGGTCAAATCACGGCTGGTCATGCCCTTGTGGATGTGCTCATGTCCGGCGAGATCGCAGAATTCTTCGATGCGGGCTTTTACATCGTGGCGGGTAACACGTTCCCTGGCATCGATGGCTTCGAGATTCACCTCGTCGATGACTTTTTCGTAGGCGTCGATGGCTTCTTTCGGGATATCGAGGCCGAGATCCCGCTGACTTTTCATCACCGCTACCCAGAGTTCGCGCTCGAGGCGCACCTTGCCAGTCGGTGACCAAATGTCTTTCATCGCCGGAGTGGCGTATCGTTCAGCGAGTATGTTCGGGATCATCTCTGGATGATACTCAGGATCACAAGAATGCACGGACTATTCCGAAGTGATTTCCTGCAAATATTCGAAAGAATACAGTCCGGTGCGATGTCCGTCGCTAAAAGTGAACTGGATGGCGTAGCCTCCGACCGGAGCCCAGCCGGTCACGGAAACGCCGGAAAAGTCTTTGCCTTTCTGGTCGCCGGTCATGGGATTGCCGAGGAGATCTTTCTCGCCCTGGGTTTCCGCGCTGGGGGAGAGGGCGCGGAGGCGTTCCATGGTGATGTAGCCTTCCGAGTTGTCTGCCCATTTGATGGCTACCTCTGAACCGATAAACTGGATATCTTTGATTTTCAGCATGGCAGAATCGGTATCACAATCCCATCAGCATAACTTCCGGTTCCTCGATGCATTCTTTGACCTTCACCAAAAAGGTAACGGCCTCTTTGCCATCGACGACGCGGTGATCGTAAGTGAGGGCGAGGTACATCATGGGACGAATCACAACCTGACCGTTTTCGGCGACGGGACGCTGCTGAATTGTGTGCATACCAAGGATCCCTGACTGAGGGGGATTGATGATCGGAGTGCTGAGAAGTGAGCCGTAAATGCCTCCGTTGGTCACGGTGAAAACCCCGCCCTGCAGATCGCTGAGTTGGATTTTGCCTTCGCGCGCTTTGGTTGCGTATTCGATGATATCTTTTTCGATCTCGGCGAACGACTTTTTGTCGACATCGCGAATCACAGGAACTACGAGACCTTTTTCGGTACCGACAGCGACGCCGATATCATAAAAGTGGTTCTGAACAATATCATCGCCATCTATCCGGGCGTTAATCGCCGGGACTTCCTGTAGACCTTCGACAACAGCTTTCAGGAAAAAGGACATAAATCCCAGTTTTACTCCGTGGGCTTCGACAAATTCGTCCTGGACTCGTTTCCGGGTCGCCATCACCGAACTCATATCACACTCGTTGAATGTAGTAAGCAGAGCGGCATCCTGCTGGGCGTTGACTAGGTGATCGGCGATCTTGCGACGCAGCGGCGTCATTTTCTTTCTCGTCGTCCGTTTATCGCCGCCGGAGCTGCCGGAGGAAGGGGCGCTTCCGGTTTCAGAAAATGTCAGGACATCGTCTTTGGTGATTCTGCCGCGTGGGCCGGAGCCGGTGACTTTTGCCAAATCAATACCTTTGTCGGCCGCAATGTTGCTAGCCACCGAAGTGGCCCGGGAATCTTTTCCCGCCGACACAGGTGAGCTCGATGCCGCAGGCGCGGGCGTGCTCTTTGCCGGTGCCGATTCCGTTTGCTCAGAGCCTTCCGGCGGCGTTGCTGATTCATCGATAGTCGCCACGACTTCGCCGATGGGCACTTCTTCGCCTTCGGAGACGAGGTGTTGCAACGTGCCGCCCACTTCCGCCTCAAGCGATTGGGAAACTTTGTCGGTCTCGATTGTGAGAACCTCCTGGCCGGCCTTCACGTATTCACCGCTGGCGATATGCCATTCTGCGATTGTCGCTGATGTGATCGATTCTCCGACAGATGGAATCTTTACTTCGTAAGCCATAGTAAATTTCTATTTAATGAATGCTTTTTCGACCAGTTTTTTCTGTTCATATTTGTGGATCGCTTTTGACCCGGTTGCCGTGCTGGCTGCTGTGTCTCTGCCGGCATACCGAACCCGGTGGGAGGTGAGCTTGCTGAGACGTGGACCAATAAATGACCAGGCACCCATGTTGAGTGGTTCTTCCTGGCACCAAACCCACTTGTAGGCATTGGAATATTTTGCGGCGATCTGTTCCATGCCTTCCCAATGGTAGGGATAGAGTTGTTCGATCCTGACAATGGCAGTGTCGTGGATTTCGTGTTTCGCCCGGTAGTCAATCAGGTCGTAATACACTTTGCCGGAGCAAAAGATCAGCCGGTTGATTTCTTCGTCCGGTTTCCGGTCAGGATATTCATCATCGATAATCTCGCGGAAATGAGTGCCCTCGGCCATGTCTTCGATGGAAGAAACACAGGCTGGATGATTGAGCAGACTTTTCGGAGTCATCAAAATCAGAGGCTTACGAACATCCTGCCGGACGATCTGCCTTCTCAATACATGAAAGTACTGCGCCGGAGTCGTCAGATTGCAGACCTGCATGTTGTTCTCCGCGCAGAGTTGCAGAAAGCGTTCCAGTCTGGCGCTGCTGTGCTCAGGGCCCTGGCCCTCGTAACCGTGAGGCAGAAGCATGACCAGATTGCTGATTCTTTGCCACTTGGATTCCGCCGAGCAAATAAACTGGTCAATAATCACCTGGGCACCATTGGCGAAGTCGCCGAACTGTGCTTCCCACAACACAAGCATGTCGCTGGCGAGAAGCGAATAGCCGTATTCAAATCCGAGCACGGCAAATTCTGAAAGAAGACTGTTATAAACCCACAGCCGGGCTTTTTGATCGGGGACGATGTGATTGAGGGGTGTATATCGCTCCCGGGTTTCAGGATCGTAAAGCACCGCGTGGCGTTGGCTGAAGGTTCCCCGCCGACAATCCTGACCGGATAGACGTACGGAGTTTCCGTCGAGAAGTAGAGAACCGAACGCCAGAGATTCCGCGAAAGCCCAGTTGATACCTTCGCCTTTATCAATCGCGTCAGCTCTGGAACCGATAAATCGTTTTGCCAGTTTCTGGTTTACATTGATGTCTTCAGGCACCCGGGTTGTGACCACTCCGATTTCCTTCAATTGCCCGGCGTTGTAACCGGTGTGAATCACATCGTGTCTGTATTCCGGTTGCGAAGTATGCGTTTCGTCATCCTGGTGGCCGATGATATGGCTTTCGCCTTTTTGTTCCGCTTCGCGAAGCTCCAATTGCTGTTTTTCGAGGATCTCTTTGTGATTTTGCTCGATTTGATCGGCTTCTTCCGCCGTGACTTTTCCGGCGGCAATCATCTCCTTCCGGAACAGAGCCGCTGGAGTTTTGTGGCTGCGGATATTCCGGTATGTCATCGGCAGAGTGAAAGCCGGTTCGTCGCCTTCGTTGTGTCCGTGTCTGCGATAACAAACGATATCGATCACCACATCACGCTGGAACTTCTGGCGGAACCTGGCCGCCATCTCAGAAACATATAACACATCGAGCGGCGAATCGCCGTTGACGTGAAAAACCGGCGCATCAATCATCTTCGCCACGTCGGTGCAGTAGGCTGAGGATCTCGCATCTGCCGGAGTGGTGGTAAAACCGATCTGGTTATTAATGATGATGTGGATGGTGCCACCGGTCCTGTATCCGTCCAACTGGGAAAGGTTGAGCGTCTCCGCGACGCTGCCCTGACCGGCAAAAGCTGCATCTCCGTGGATCAGGATCGGCAGCACGCTGCTTCGGTCGGATCCGGAATCATGCTGGTCCGGATCGAGCTGCCTCTGTTTTGCTCGCGTCTTACCTTCCACCACTCCATTAACCGCTTCGAGGTGGCTGGGATTCGCTCCGAGATGAATTTCCACGACCTTGTCATTTTTTGTTTTCCGACTTACATCGAATCCCAGGTGGTATTTTACATCGCCGTCTCCTGCTACGAGATTTGGCACATAGTTTTCGGTGAACTCATACAGAATCACCGAAAGAGGTTTCTGCAGAAAATTAGCGAGCACATTGAGTCTGCCCCGGTGAGCCATTCCCATGACAATGTCGGCGACGCCGTTGGCCGGGCAGTTTTCGAAAATCCCGTTGAGAGAAACCATCAGGGAATCGCCGCCTTCGAGGGAAAAGCGTTTCTGCCCGACATATTTGCGGTGAAGAAACTGCTCAAAACCATTGGCTTCCGTCAGCCAGGTCAGGACATTTTTTATCTTCTCCAGGGGCACAGAGGTGTCGTCAATTCTTGATTCAATTCTTTCCCGAATCCAGTTCCTCACTTCGGGCTTGTGAATGTGCATGTATTCGAAGCCGATTTTATCACAGTAAGTTCGCTGCAACCGGTCGATCAACTCGCCCAGTTTCATGGGGCGACCGCCTTCGTAGAACTGGGTGCTGACTTCTTCGGAGAGATGACTTTCCTTGAATCCCAGTTCTGCAAGAGTAAGTGCCGGCGGCAGTTCTTTCCTGTCGGTCAGCGGGTCCAAATGGGCTCCGGTGTGGCCGAGTGAGCGATAGGTATAGACAAGAGTAACAATACGGGCCCGCGTCGCCATATCCAGACCGCCAACCATTTCGCTTCCCGGGGTGGCGGGTTTGCCGATACTCTTGCCGGATTTGGCCGCGCGATGGGCTTCTGGAGTCAGGGTCATGCCCAGTTCGAAGCCTTCAAAAAAGCTCGACCATTCGTTATCCACAGAACCCGGATCGGATTTCCAGTCGAGATAAAGAGATTCGATAATTTCAGTGTTCGCGTGACTCGCAATTGAGGAACTCATTGGATGCAAAATATGATGGGGGAAGATGGCGCGTGAGGATACGATTGCGAGAGAAAAGTAGGAAAACCATTCTCTAAACTGTTGGACATCTCCTCAGGGCTCCACGAAATTACGTAATGATCCTTGATCGAGTTTCCGCCGGACTCAGCGGCCCCCCGGTTTTGTCAGGCTTCGTGCTTGCTCTGGCGAACATGGTTCCTGTGATTGGTGTGATTGTGTGGAATTGGAGTCTCTACGATGTAGTGGGCGTTTACTGGGCGGAAAACCTGATCATTGGGGCGATGAACATCCCGGTGATGTTTATGGCGAAAAAAACCGAAAATCCGGATGAAACCGGCGGATCAAAACTCTATTTTATTCTGCTGTTCCTGCTCCATTTCACTTTGTTTTGTGTGGTTCACGCTTTTTTTGTGAGTTTCCTTAAAGAGGCAACGACGTTTCACGATTTCTTCCGTGCCGCTCCGGTTTTGCTGGTCAATTCACTGAAAGTCACCGGCCTCGCTTTACTGTTCCTCTTTTCAGGCCACCTGTTTTCTTTTTTCTGGATTTATATCGGTCAGCGCAAATATCGGGAAACGGTCCTCGAATCGAGAGTGATCCAACCCTACCGCCGGGTAGTGATTCTTCACATCCTGATTCTTTTCGGTGCCTACGCCGCGGCTCTGTTGGGGGCACCGATGATTCTGATCCTCGGTCTGATTGTCGGTAAAACGACTTTCGATCTGGGTGGGCACTTCTATTTCAACAGTCCGGTAGAGAAAGAAACGGTATCGGGCCTCGGCTTATCAACATAGGCAAGCTTTCAATAATTTGACTTGCTGTGAGAAGCTAAGGGCTCATTTTCTGAGTCTATGGCACAGGATATGACGAAGCGGATTCTTGCACTCGATGGCGGCGGCAGTCGGGGATTGTTCACCATCCAGATTCTGAAGAAAATTGAAGAAAATCTGCCTCTCAACGAAGCCGGGGAAAAGCACACTCTCAATTCCTACTTCGACCTCATGGCCGGGACGAGTACCGGAGCCATCATCGCCACATTGCTCCGCTGGGGATTTCCGCTTCAGAAAATCGAGGATTTTTATCTGACCAAACTTCCCTCAATTTTCGAAACCCGCTGGGGGAGGATCCCGGGGGTTCACAATGTTTTCCATCCCGACCCGCTGAAAAAAGAGCTGCAAAAGGAATTCGGGGTTCCGCCGGGATTCAAAAACGAGCGGTCGCCACAGACGTATTGGAAGCCGGGCGAACCGCTCCCGGACAGCACGATGGGTTCTCAAAATTTGCAGGGATACCTTATGATTGTGACGCTGCGCGCGGACACTCTTTCCCACTGGGTGCAAACCAATCACCCCGAAGCTCCCTACAACGATACGTGCCGTTTTGACTGCAATCTTCAAATCCCTCTTTGGCAACTGATTCGTGCCGGTACCGCAGCGCCGTATTATTTCCCGCCGCAGCGCGTCTGGTTTCCGCATCGGGACGGTAAACCGCAGAAGGTGAACGGAAAAACCACTTCCGGGAGATATTTTTATTTCGTCGACGGGGCGATTTCCGGTTACAACAACCCGGCCAATCTCGCTTATCGTATGGCGACTCTGCCTGAGTATTATTTCGGTTGGGAAACCGGTTTGGATAAACTCAAAATCATCTCGGTGGGTACCGGCGATTACGACAGTAATGCCCAGCGTCCCAGACCGGACCGGGCGTGGCGTATCGCCGCAAAAACCGGGGCGGAAAGTTCGATTACTTCACTGATGGCTATTTCCGGTCTCGAACAGGACATGCAATGCCGTATGGCAGGAAAACTTCTCCACGGGCACTGGATCGATCGCGGAGTGGGAGCCATGGCTGAGTCCGATGCGAGACGGGATCAATTTACCTACGCCCGGTACCAGAAACAGTTCTCCCGCGAGGAAATCGCTGAATTTAAGAAAAAGAAAATTGATACCAAATTTGTGTCTGTCAGCCCGGCCTCACTGAAAACCTTCATTGAGGAAGGCAAAAAATACGCCGAGGAGAATGTGAAAGCGGAACATCTTCTGTGATTACGCGATTAATGCAAAAAACTTGCACTAATATTCGTTGTACCGTTACCATCTCACGTTGACCACAGAAAAGAAAAATATCGTCGTAGAAGCCCGGGATTTGTGTTTTCGGTACACAACTCCACTGGTTTTGGAAAAAGCTACCTTTACCGTCGAAGAGGGTGATTCCATTTGTGTGATCGGGCCGAACGGAGGAGGTAAGTCGACTCTTCTCAAGCTTCTTCTCGGATTGCTGGAACCCCGTTCCGGATCACTCAAAATCCTCGGGAAAAATCCCGGAGATGCGGCTTCCGACCTGGGATATGTGCCCCAGGCCATGAGGTTCGACCCGCTTTTTCCGATCACCGCACTGGATATCGCTCTGATGGGTCGACTTGACCGGCTCAAAGTGGGCCGGTTTTCCAAAAAATGCCGGAAAATAGCGCTCGAAGCTTTGGCTGAGGTCGATATGGCTGACCTCGCACACCGGCCTTTTTCCGATCTGTCCGGGGGACAAAGACAGAGAGTCATGATTGCCCGGGCCCTCGCCTGTGAGCCGGAGATTCTTCTGCTCGATGAACCGACCGCCAGTATTGATCTTTCGGTAGAGGCTCAATTCATCGAGACTCTGAAAAAACTGAGGGGAAAAATGACGATTATTCTAGTCACTCACGATCTTGATATCGTCAGTGAAATCGCCGATTCAACCCTGTGCGTTAATCATCGTGTTCACCGCCATGAGGTTCCTCTCAGCGGCGAAACGATCCGTGAAATCTATAGTGGGAAACGGCGCATCGAACACGACCGGAAAACCCGTCATCGTCAGGGCGATCACACTCATTGCGATCATGATTGAATTTTTTGAAGCCTTCCGCGACGTTCCGCTGATCCGCTATGCTTTTTATGCGGGCATTGTGTCGAGTCTCACTTTTGGTGTAGTCGGCTCGTTTGTAGTCACCCGGCGGATTGGTTATATCGCAGCGGCGATTGCCCATAGTATTCTGGGCGGAATCGGTGCCTCATTTTACCTGGCGAGAACCTACGGATGGGAGAGTTGGTGTACCCCAATGCTCGGCGCAGTGATTGCCGCGCTGCTTTCCGCCGCAGTGATCGGGTGGGTCAGTCTCATGGCCAAAGAGAGGGAGGACACGATCATCGGCGCGATATGGGCCTTTGGTATGGCGGTGGGCTTGCTGTTCATCCACTACACGCCGGGCAAAGCAGTTAATTTGGAAAGTTTCATCTTCGGCAACATACTGCTTACTTCAAAAGGCGATGTGATTGCGACGGTGATACTCGGGGCGATCGTGTTAACGCTGATCGCGTTGTTTTATCACAAGTTGGTAGCGGTTTGTTTCGATGAGGAGTTCGCCCGGTTGCGGGGTGTGTCGTCAAAAGCGTATTACCTGCTTTTACTGGGGATTACAGCCATCAGCATGGTATTGCTGGTGCGTCTGGCCGGTATCATACTGTCTCTTGCTTTGATCGTTCTGCCCGCTGCAACGGCATCGAAATTTTCCCGCCGTCTCTGGGTAATCATGTTGATCGCCGTCGGTCTATCCATATTCTACAACGTCGGAGGACTTGTGGTCAGTTATCAGATGGAGCTGCCTACCGGACCGCTCATTGTCGTAGTCGGTTCGGTTTTCTATGGCTTGTCGTTTCTATTGACGAGGCGTAAAAGTTGAATGTAGTACCGGGTATGAAATGCGCGGGGAAACTTTGGTTTGGTATACTCACCGCCATTGTAGTTTTCCTTTCCGATTCCACTCAGGCCGGTACATTGCCCGAGGGTTGGTCAAGACTGAAAATTCGACTTCCGGGCGTAAAAGCGGAACCGGAGGTGGTCGGGATGGGGCATAGTTATGTCGGACGACGTCTGGATGGTTTCCGGCATGAACTAATCCTCCCGACTGTGGCGTGGATCCGCATCGGAGCGCCTACCAGGAAGGGGAATCTAGAAACATTGATTCCCTACCGGGGTGCCGGGGAGTGGGTGGTTACGATCGACGATTTGGTAGTGAGTGTGAGCCGGGACGGTGCGCCTCCTGAGGTTGTTGGTGTATCCCTTCCCGTGAATGATGCAGAGGATTTTCTGGCATCATTTGATGCATCAACAATCACGCAGCCTGTTTCTCTGGAACTGCGTAACGCCGAGCATCCGGCTCTTATCCCAAAAGTGCCTTTTCCGTTTCATGCCATAGTGGCTGATGATATCAAATTTGACGGCGTTTCCAGTTTATGGATCATGTCATGAAAGCCGAAAGCGCTCAGTTTGGACCTGGAATACAGCGATCTCTCTTTCGTTGGTTTGTCCAAAGGCATTGAAGCGCTACATGTCGAAGTTCGGAATGTCCCGACCCGCAAGGAAGGCGCTAAAAAACGGCAAGTCGCTGTGGACGAATTGTTCCTCCCTGATATGCCGAATCTGAAGGATCTGTCGATTAGTGCCCCTGCCGCTCCTGACGATTTTGTTGACACGATGCTGAGGTCCACTCCTGAAATCCGGATGATATTTTTTAATTGTTCTTCCTACTATACTTTTCCGGCAAAATGGAAAAATATCGATCAGTTGTTCAGTTTGGAATCTTTACATATCAAAAAGGGAATCCGAATTTCGGCGGTTGAGCTTTCGAGATTGGAAAAACTGAGGTCGATCACATTCGGGGATCATGCCTTTGACGCAAATGATCCGGGACTTCCCGGGTGGTTGAATAAGCCGCAAATGCTGGCAATCCACTCGAGTCATCACTTTCTCAGTGACGCTTTGTGGGAAAAATGGGCGATGTCCGGAGGACTGGCATCGGTTATCCGGTTGGAGACGTTTAATAATCTGGATTTGCCGAAACTGGAAAGCGTGGAACTTCTTTTGATGAGGCGGAAAAAGGTCGCTCTCGAATTGTTTCCCGATGCCTATATTTCGAAACTGGGAGAACTGAATAATCTCGCCTATTTGTCGATTGAGTTCCCAAATCAGGAAGCCCTGGAATCTCTATCCAGACTGCCTGGTCGTGATCACATCGAAACGTTGAAAATCGTTAACGGCACATGGACCGATCTCGCCCCGCTTGCGAATCTGAGTCAACTTAAGCGAATCATAATAATGAACAGCAAAGAGGTGGAAAAGGTCGATTTAACTATTTTTCCAAGAATGAAAACCTTCTCAGCGTTTAATATGAGTGAGCTACGGGAGGTAGAAGGTATTGCCACCCATCCGGAACTGGAATCGGTAGGATTCCAATCCTGCAAAAATCTCGTTGATCTGGGCGAAGCTGCTCCCAATCAAACATTGCGAAGTTTTGCGATCCATCGCTGCGGAAAAGTCGAGGATGTGGAGGTGCTTAACGGAACAACCGGGTTACAGCAATTGATATTGGACGTTTGTCCACAGCTCAAAGGTCCGCGGGAGATTCTCGATCATAATCCTGTTGGCTTTTCCTATATAAAAAGCGCCGGGGTGTTTGAGGACCGCAATGTCCACGAACCGTGATTGTACCCTGTTAGGTCCGAAACTGTACCCTGTTAAGTCTTCCCCGAACTGATCGATTTGTGTGATCCGTCACATCCGGGCATTCGTTTCGATAGTCCGCAGGTGCAGTCATTCAGACCTTTTCCGTCGAGAATGCGGGGTGTATATTTATCGATTCGGGACTCACGGGTAGAGGATTGTTTGGCTCCGGAAAAGTAGAGAATGTAGGCTCTTTGTCTTCCCGGTGTCAGAGCATAAAATGCTGTTTTCAGGGGTTCGTTTTCCTCCAACTTACGGACTAACTCCTCCGGCATGTCGAGTTCTCTCTGCTCCTCGAAATCAGATTGTAACCCGGCTTTTTCCACTTTGATGGCTTCATCAATACAGGCCTGTAGTGACGACTTCAGATCTTCGATTTCCTGAACACCGGTAAATCTGATTACCCGGGCTGCCCGGGTATTTTCTCCCGGCTTTTTCAGAATCCTTTCCGGGTCTTTCAGTAGCGCGCCTTTAAAAAAACTGATCGTACAGCAATCTTTCAACTCACCGATCATTATAACATTTGCTCCCTCGCAGGTGTAGCAGGGAGCTTTCCATTTCAGTGTCTCCTCAAGTCCGCAGTCGAGCAGGATTTTCCGTAGTAAAAGAAGTTCCGACTGCCATTTTTCGGCGTTTTGTATGTATTCGTCGACTGCAGGGTTCATAAATCTGGCAATGTGGCAATTCTTACGCCTGTTTTGTCTACTTGAACAAGGGCCTTTTCGATTTCGTGATATTCTGATTTATTCTCTCTACCGCCAATATGAAAACAGTTCGAATCTTTTTCATCCTTACGTTATTTGCCTCGACCTTATCGAAGGGATCGGAAATCGATTTTAACAGGGATATCCGGCCGATTATTTCGGAAAACTGTGTTCACTGCCACGGTCCGGATGCGGATTCCAGAGAGGCTGACCTTCGTCTCGATATCGCTGCCGGTGCGGCGCAGGATCTCGGCGGATATCAGGCCGTGGTGCCCCATTCTCTGGAGGAAAGCGAGCTTTGGCTGCGGGTTGATCTCGATGATTCAGATCCGGATCTCATGCCTCCGCGCAAGTCGAAGCGCAAGCTAACAGTCAAACAGAAAGAACTGCTGAAACGGTGGATCGAATCCGGCGGACAATACGACGAGCACTGGGCTTTTATGAAGCCGGAGCAATCGGATGTGCCCCTGGATGCGACTTCGGAGGTCGATTATTTTGTCCGCAAAAAGCTTCAGGAAAAAGGTCTCAAGGCCTCTTCGAGGGCGGCTCCGGAAATCCTGATTCGCAGAGCTTCGCTTGATTTGATTGGACTCCCGCCAACACCAGAGGAAAGAGTTGAGTTTCTCGCCGCTTACCAGTCAAATCCGTCCGGGGCTTATGAAATCCTGATTGACCGGCTGCTGGCTTCGCCCCGTTTCGGCGAGCGATGGGCCCGGCAATGGCTGGACCTCGCCCGTTACGCCGACTCGAACGGTTTTCAGGCTGATCAGCTGCGGGATTCGTGGGCTTTTCGCGACTGGGTGATCAAAGCGCTCAATGCGAATATGCCGTTTGATCAGTTTACCATTGAGCAGCTCGCCGGTGACCTTTTGCTGAACTCGACCCTGGACCAGAAGGTTGCCACAGGTTTTCATCGGACTGTGACCTGCAATGTGGAGGCGGGAGTTCATGCCGAGGAAAACCGCACCAACCAGGTAGTCGACCGGGTGAATACGACCGGAACCGTCTGGATGGGGATCACGATGGAATGTGCGCAGTGCCACGATCACAAATATGATCCTTTCACGATGAAGGACTACTACCAGCTGTTTGCGTTTTTCAATAATACCCCGCTGGAAGTACAGGAACCGACCAGTAAAACCGACGTTTCCCACGATTTTATCGGTCCGTTTATGGATCTGCCTCAGTCGGAGGCACTGGTGGCACAACGAAAAGAAGCGGCTGCAAAGCTGAAAGAAATTGAGTCGAAGAAAAAGTCGATAGCGGGCGAGGAACAATTTCAGGAATGGATGAAGGAGATGGCACAGCAGGTCGAGTCGCCCGCCACCTGGGAAGTTTGTCACGTGGATGATTTCCGCTCTACCGGCGGGGAAACGTCGGAGATTCTCGATGATCAGTCCGTTTTGCTATCCGGAGCCCTGCCGAAGACCACTACTTTTACGGTTACGGCGAGTAGTGGTTTGGAAAAAATTGGCGGAATTCGTCTGGAAGCATTGACTCACGACAGAATCCCGGGGAAAGGACCGGGGCGCGGCGACGAAAACCGGCCGAATTTCGTGCTGACTGATTTCCGGGTTCTCGTCGACGGCAAGCCGGTAAAACTGATCAATGCTGCCGCCGATTTCTCCCAGGGTAACTGGCATGTCTCCGGGGCAATCGATTCCAACAAAACCGGGACGGGATGGGGCATTGCTCCGGAATTTAAAAAAGATCACTGGGCTACGTTCCAAACAGAATCGACCGTCGAACTGAAGCCGGACTCCAAACTTACTTTCATACTCGATCAACAATACCGGGGCACCCGGATGCTGGGGCGGGTGCGGATTTCAGTTATGGACGGGATTCCACAAAACGGTGCGATCGCTCCTGAAATGGTGACGCTTTTGAAAAAAGAGCGGCATTCCGGAAAGGAGATTAAACAATTGCGAGGGCTGTTTGAAGCCACACAACCGGAGATGGTTTTGCTGGAGAAAAAGAGGAAACAAACCGCCAACGAACTCAAGAAACTAAAACCGGATCAAACTCTGGTGATGGAGGAACTTCCTGAATCGAGAATGACTCACGTCATGTTGCGGGGAAATTACCTTTCCAAAGGCGAACCGGTTGCTGCGGGAACCCCGGAGATCTTCCCCGATATGCCCGAAGATCTTCCCCGCAATCGCCTCGGACTCGCACAGTGGTTGGTGAGTAGAGACAACCCGCTGGTCGCGCGAGTCGCGGTGAACCGCTGGTGGGCGGAAATTTTCGGTCGGGGAATCGTCGCAACACTGGAGGATTTTGGCACACAGTCAGAGCCGCCCACTCATCCGCAATTACTCGACTGGCTGGCGGTTGAATTCATGGAATCAGGTTGGGACATGAAACACGTTCTCAAAAAAATCGTCCTCTCCGAAACCTACCAGCAGGAATCAAGGGGCAATGATACAGAAATCGATCCCGCCAATCACTACCTGTCGCGGGCACCACGCTTCCGGCTCGATGCGGAGAGGATCCGGGACAATGCGCTGTCGGTGAGCGGGCTTCTCTCGACGACAATGTATGGTCGACCTGTTATGCCCTATCAACCGGATAATATATGGAGACAAGTCGGCCGAAACGAACCGAAATGGATCGAAGCCAAAGATGAAAACCGCTGGCGCCGCGGAATCTATATCGTCTATCGCCGCGCGGCTCCCTACCCAAGTATGGTAAACTTCGATGCGCCGGACCGCGGAGCTTGCACGGTCGCGAGACCGAGGACCAATACACCTCTGCAGGCATTGACGCTCTTAAACGATCCCGCCTATGTCGAAATGGCGCTGGCACTGGCTGACCGTATCCTTAGTGAATCGGTCAAAGATACGATAGAGGACCGGATCAACACCGGCTTCCAGCTGGCATTCTGCCGCGATGCCACGGAAAAAGAGACAGCCTGCCTGAAACCTCTACTACAGGAAAGACTGGAGCATTTCTCTGCTAATGCTCCTGCGGCAAAAGAACTCCTGGGCAGCGCCGGTCGCGTCTATCAGGCAAACCATAAAGATGCCGCCGAATTAGCGGCGTGGTTTTATATAGGCAATGTGTTATTAAATCTCGACGAAATGATCACGAAGTCATGAGCCCGGAATACCGCAAATTTCTCAACCGCAGGCAATTTTTTCAGCAGTCCTCTTTCGGGCTTGGCGGTGCGGCGCTGGCTTCGTTACTGAATGGCGAGGCGAGTGCCGATGAAGTCGATTCGTTGAGCCGGCGCGGGATTCATCACGAGCCGAAAGCGGAGCATGTCATCTACATTCACCTCGTAGGGGCTCCTTCTCATCTCGATTTGTTTGACTACAAGCCTGAGTTGCAAAAGCGAACCGGTCAGCTGTGTCCGGATGAATTTTTCGCCGGTAAGCAACTCGCTTTCATCCGCGAGCAACCCAATCTGCTGGGGACTCCGAAGGACGATCAATTTGCCTTCAAAAAGTGTGGTCAATCGGGGATAGAGATTTCCAATCTGCTACCGCATCTCCAGGGCGTCGCTGATGAAATGTGTTTCATCAAATCTCTACATACTGAGCAGTTCAACCACGCACCCGCACAGCTCTATGCTCTAACGGGATTTGAACGTTTCGGTCGCCCCGGTATCGGTTCATGGGTGAGTTATGGTATCGGAAGTCCCAATAAAAATTTACCGGATTTTGTGGTTCTCGTCACCGGTCAGGTGCTGGGTGCGGGGAACAGTGCGTGGGGCAGTGGCTTCCTGCCAACCGTGCACCAGGGCATCGAATTTCGCAGCAAAGGTGATCCGGTTCTGTTTCTTTCCAACCCGGAAGGAATGAGCCCCGGCGAAAGAAAGAAAGTGGTCGATTCGGTTAATCAACTGAACCGGCTCCAGCTTGACAGTGTGGGCGATCCGGAGATCGCTACAAGAATCAGCCAGTATGAAATGGCCTACCGAATGCAGACTTCGGTGCCGGATCTGATGGAGATCAGCAAAGAACCGCAGTCGATCCACGATCTGTACGGATCAAAACCCGGAGGTGCCAGCTTTGCGAACAATTGTCTGCTCGCCCGGCGAATGGTCGAGCGTGGTGTCCGGTTTGTGCAACTTTTCGATCAGGGTTGGGATCATCATGGTAGCGTTTATTCCCGGCTGCCCGGCAAGGCAAGACAGGTGGACCAACCGATCGCCGCGCTGATCAAAGATCTGAAAGAGAAAGGTCTTCTCGATAAGACGCTGATCGTCTGGAATGCCGAATTCGGCAGGACGCCGATGGCTCAGGGCGGGGCAAAGACGGATATCAAAAAGATCGGCCGCGACCACCACAAAGAGGCCTACACCGTGTGGATGGCAGGCGGCGGCGTCAAGGGCGGCTGCGTCTACGGGGCCAGCGACGAGTTAGGATATTCGGTTGCGGAAAACAAAGTTCATCTCCACGATTTCAACGCCACCATACTTCATCTTCTCGGAATTGATCACGAGCGTCTAACCTTCAAATACCAGGGACGTCAGTTTCGTCTTACCGATGTTCACGGCAATGTGGTGAAAGATATTATCGCCTGAGTTTCTGTTCGGAATTCCGGTTTACATCGATAGGATCTTTGGGATATTTCTATCCGGACTCAGATCGGTTCGGTTGTACGATTGAAAAAAGTTCGCTGGTTTCTGAAACGATCGATCCGCAGACTTCGGGAAATGGTCCTCGAAGATCCTCTGGACCCGCTACCGATACGCCGTGGCTTCAAGAAATACGGGCGCAAAGACCTGGCCAGTGATGTTCTTTCGGGATTGAATGTTGCGCTGCTGGCCTTTCCTCAGGGCATGGCCTATGCCGTTATCGCCGAGCTGCCGATTCAATACGGTATCATTTCCGGTGCGGTGGCGGCAGTGATCGCGCCTCTGTTTGCCGGATCGCGACACACCGTGCTGGGGCCGACAAATGCCACGGCCTTTATGATCTTCTCCAGTTTTGCCGCCTTTTCGATGGCGCAGAAAACAGAGTTTCTTCCACTTTTCGTATTACTGGTTGGAATTTTGTTGGTAATCGGGGCGTTTCTCAGAGTAGCCGAAATGATCCAGTTTATCAGTCGCAGCGTGATCGTCGGCTACATAACCGGCGCGGCGATTTTGATTGTAGCGAACCAGCTGCGGCACGTGCTGGGAGTTGAGCTGGATTTGACAGATGGTGCGAAGACGTTCTTCACCATTTTACAGGGAACCATTGCCCAGATAAAAAATACCCAGTGGGAACCTCTCGCACTCAGTGGTTTGACGCTTCTGTTGTGGATTGTGTTGTCGAAGAAATGGAGTCGGCTGCCGGTGTTTGCCATCGCCCTCGTCAGCATGACCGGGGTTTACGCGCTGCTACATGCTCAATTGGGTTGGACCGTGGCGACTTTTGAATCCTTTCAGCCATCCGACCTGAAACCGCGCGTGCCGACGATTAGTCAGGACGGACTTTTTTCCGATATCGCTAAATTGCTTGGCGTGGCGTTCTCAGTCGCTTTTCTCGCGACACTCGAAAACTCAGTGATGTCGAAGACTCTCGCCAGTCAGAGAGGGGAGTGGCCCAACATGAATCAGGATATGCTCAGTGTCGGGCTCGCGAATATAGCGACTTCCTTCGCGGGCGGGATGCCGGCTTCCGGCTCGTTGACCCGGTCTGCTCTGAATTTCAGCAGTGGCGCGCAGAGTCGACTGTCCAGCATCATAAGTGGATTCCTCTGCTTTGCGGGAGCCTTGTTGTTCGGGAAATACATGTATCTGGTTCCGAAATGCTGTCTTGCCGTTCTCGTTATATGTATCGCATTCAGTCTGATTAACTACCGCCGGATTCAAATATCTCTCTATTCTACGCCGGGTGATGCGGCTGTATTGATCACCACTTTCCTCGCGGCTCTTTTGATGCCTTTGAGTGTGGCGATTTTCGTCGGCGTTGGGCTTTCCATTGTTCTGTATCTCAGAGCTTCCAGTAAACCCTATCTCACAGAATACGAATTCACCGAACTGGGCGAACTCATGGAAGCTGAGCGTCAGGAAGATGATCCAACTCCTGCCGTTTCTGTGGTCCACGTAGAGGGCGAACTGTTTTTCGGTGCGGCGGAAATCTTTCGGGCTCAGATTCAGAAAATTGCCTACGACCCGGCGATCAAAGTTTTGATCCTGCAGTTAAAAAATGCCCGCAGGCTCGATGCTACTTCGGTGATCGCCCTGGAAGAGTTGGTAAATTTTCTGCGTTCCCGCAACCGGGAAGTGGTTCTATGCGGTGTGACAAAAGATGTTTTTCGCGTTCTGAAAAACTCCGGCACTCTCGATACCATTGGCCGGGAAAATACCTTTGCCTACAACAGGAAGAACCCGAATCTGGCTACAAAGTATTCTCTGAAAAGAGCGCTCGAACTACTGGGAACCGAGAATGCCGATATCCGGATTTTTTACGATCCGAACAAGAGCTGACCGGTCTTTATCCGGCTTTCAGTAAAAATCATCGTCACAAAAAAACGCCACCCGATTGCATCAGGCGGCGTTTTCTGTATTTACTCTGTTAGTTGGTTTTGTTAGTTGCCGAGGGTTTTAAGAATGCTGAGTTGGCGGGCGAATTCGTTGGGGTCGGCGTTCGGTGCCAGCATCACATTGTTTTCGAGAAATTCAGCGAGCTGGGCGAGAGGATTGACTGCTACGGGCTGAGTGACGATCTGCGGGGCGGTCTGAACAGTTACTTGCTGCGCCGGGGCCTGTATGATTTGGGGCTGTGGCTGCTGAATCGTTGTTACTACTTTTTGAACCGGTGCGGCGACGACGTGTCTTTCAACCGTGTGGTGCTCGACTACCGGGTTCACGTGGAAGAAGTGAGCCACAGGTTTCGGGAATTCGACGAGCCAGATTTCCGCTACGCGGTTGTGCCCGAGGTGGTGTTCGCACAGCTCGACTTCTTCTCCCATTGGGATCGAGGTTGTGCGGAATTCGAGGCGGTGCTCCCAGTTGATATGGTCAATGTGCTTCTGCACATTAGTTGCCCGGGTGTCGGAAAGGCGATAATTGATATGAGCTCGTCCGGTCCGGTCTGCATATCCGAGAACTACGATGAGTGTGTTGGGTCCGTGTTCGATCCGGGAACGAAGAATTACATCTTCGATCGCGTGTTTGGAGTGGCTGCCAAGCCAGCTTTTGCCGTATTCGTATTCCACTTTACCAAGCATTTTCACGTTGTGGGCGGAAAGGGCCGCTTGTTCCACCGCGTGGATATTGTGGCCGTAACCGTGATGAGACGGAGCGATGGCGAGCCGTTTGAGAAGTGCTCCTTTTGTCTGAGTTTGGTGAGCGAGATCTTCATGATGACCGTGGTTGGCGTAATGATGATCATCGTGATGATCGTGGTGATCCGCAAAACTGAAAGATGCGGTGAGGGCGAGAAGGGCTGTAGTGATAGCTGTTTTTTTCATAAGATTTCCGGTTTTTTTGAAGAGGTGGTTCTTTTGTTGTTCACCGTTGTTTTACGGAACCGCTGGAAATGGTTACAGGATTTCGGATGTTTTTTGGAAAAGCCGCTTCGGAGAATCAGTTCCAATCCATTCGTAATGCTGCATTGGTTTTTATTCAGCAGGATGGACCATGGATTTTCACGGATGCATGGGTTTAGCACGCATTCCTTTTTCGGGAGGGAAGGGGATTATTTTAGTGAAAATCGTGAGATTGCGTCTGCAGGACCGTGGCAAATTCAAGCGCTTCCACCGCTTCGGTAAAGATGGAGGTGACGTCCTCCACTTTTTGAAGATGACCGTAGATTTTCAGGAAAGGCTCCTGCGTGATCGTGAGCCGGTGTTTTTCATAAATCGAAGAGGGGACAAAAGCGTTGGAAATACCGGTTTCGTCTTCCAGGCTGATAAAAAGGTTTCCTTTCGCCGTTCCGGGACGCTGGCGACAGATCACGAGTCCGGCGATGATGAGGCGGTCTCCGTGTTTTCCCAGTTTCAGAGCCCCGGCTGTCCACACGGTGGGGAGTTGGTCGCGGATGTAGGCCATGGGATGTTTCCCGGTCGTCAGATCGAGTCCTTCATAATCAGCGCGGAGTTTTTCCACCGCACTCATCGGGGCAAGCGGACTCGTTTCCGACGTGGTAGCACTGGCAGGAGCGTCTGTGCTACGATTGTACCCTGTACGATCCGGGACTGTACCCTGTACCGTCTCAGACTGTACCCTGTTGAATGCGGGACTGTACCCTGTTGAATCGCTGCTTTCGCAGACCCGTTGCGTTTCCTGACGATTACTCCATGAAAAGAGATCGTCGGGATCGAGCCAGGTTTCCACTTTCCAGAGCGCGTCGCGACGATGTGCGCTCAGGGTGTCGAGGGCGCCGATTTTCGCCAAAACCCGCCGCTGGTCTTTGTCGATGCCGGTGCGTTGGAGAAAGTCTTCCAGCGAGTCCCATTCGCGAATTGCCCGCTGCATCACGATGCGGGCCCCGGCGATTCGATCAAGACCTTTTACCTGGCGAAGCCCAAGACGGATTTCATCATCGGATATAACTATAGTTTCGTAATCCGACTCAGCTACACATACCGGCAGAACCTTGATGCCATGATGATCGGCGTCTTTGATCAGAGTTGCTACGGAGTAAAAACCCATCGGCTGGTTATTGATCAATGCGGTATAGAATTCGGCAGGGCGATGCACTTTCAACCACACGCTGACATAGGCAAGTAGAGCAAAACTGATCGCGTGACTTTCGGGGAATCCATAGAGCGCAAAAGATTTGATCGAGTCCTCAATCCGGTCCTGCACGGATTGGGCCACGCCTTTGGCATTCATCGCCGCCCGCAGTTTTTTGATCACTTTTTTCATCCGCACATCGGACCGGTTGAAGCTGATGGCGCGGCGCAACTCCTCCGCTTCCGATCCGGTGAAGTCGGCGATAATCATCGCCATCTGCAGGACCTGTTCCTGAAATATCGGTACTCCGAGAGTACGCTTCAGGCACGGTTCAAAGGAAGGGTGTATATAGTCGACCGGTTCTTTACCGCGCCGCCGGTTCAGGTAGGGGTGAACCATATTCCCTACGATAGGTCCTGGACGGATCAGAGCCACTTCCACAACGAGATCGTAAAAACATTCCGGTTTCATCCGGGGCAGAGTCGATTGCTGGGCACGGCTTTCGATCTGGAAAACCCCGATGGTATCGGCTTTCTGCGCCATTTCATATACCGCCGGATCGTCCTGCGGTATATTGTGTAGATCAAACTCCCGCCCGGCTCCCCGCAGACGGCAGAGTTCGACGCTGTCCTGAATGGCCGCCATCATCCCCAGGCCGAGCAGATCTACTTTCACGATACCGAGATCTTCGCAATCATCTTTGTCCCACTGCACCACGACGCGGCCCGGCATGGAGGCATTTTCCAGAGGCACTACCGTATCGAGCGGGCGGTCGGAAATAATCATCCCACCGGAATGCTGGCCAAGATGCCGGGGCAGACCGTAGACCGATTGCAGTAGACAAACCAAAGCCGGCAGTCGCGGGTGCTCGCCGGAAAGCCCCGCTTTCTGTATTTGTTCATCCAGCTCCAGGGTGTGGGGAAAGTCTCCGTGCCCGTATAGATCGGAAAAACGACCTACTACATCTTCCGGTAGATTGAGCACTTTACCCATCTCCCGCATTGAGCTGCGCCCCCGGTAGGTAATGACATTGGCGGTCATCGCTGCGCCGCGTGGTGCGTATTTTTGGTAGACGTGCTGAATGACCCGCTCCCGCCGGTCGCCGCTGGGCAGATCGAGGTCGACATCGGGCCAGGAACTGCGGCCTTCGCTGAGGAACCGCTCGAAAAGCAGTTCCTGTTTGATCGCATCGACCGCAGTGATCCCGAGGCAGTAACACACTGCGCTGTTCGCTGCACTGCCGCGCCCCTGAACGAGAATGCCGTCGCGGCGGGCGAAATCGACGATGTCTTTTACGATCAAAAAGTAGCCGCAGAAATTCAGTTTCCTGATGATATTCAGCTCGTGTTCGAGTTGCTTTTTGGTTTTCGCGGTGAGTTTCGGGTATCGTTTGCGGGCTCCGATATAGGTTTCCCGGCGGATCACATCGGACATGGTTTCGCCTTCCTCGGTGGGGAATTTCGGGAATTCGTAGCCGAGATTGGTGAGGGTGAAATCGAGACGATCCGAGATGCGCTCCGTGTTATCGATTGCTTCCGGCCAGTCGGCGAAAAGCTCTTTCATCTTCTTTTCCGATTTCAAATACCGTTCGGAATTTCGCTCAAGCAGTTTCCCCGCCTCGTCGAGATGGGTATAGTTACGCAGACAGGTAAAGGCGTCCTGCAGGAGCCGGCCGTGGCGCTCTGCATAGCAAACGCCGTTCGAAGCGATGACCGGTAACCCCTCCGTTTCCGCGAGATCTTTGAGGCAGCGGTTGATCCACGATTCGCCCCGCACGAGATGACGGTGCACTTCGACACAGACATTATCTTTCCCGAAAAAATGAATCAACTGCTGCGTTTGCTCCCGGGCTGCATCCCGGTCGCCCCGCTCCAGGGCACGGCGCACGGGGCCCTCTTCATCGCCGCTCAGGCAGATGAGTCCTTCGGTAAACGGCTCCCATTCCCGCCAGTCGACCGAGCCTTCGCCTTTCGCAGCGCGCAACTTCATCCGGGTGATGAGTTGGCAAAGATTCTGATACCCGGTGCGGTTTTTCACCAGCACCGGCAGAGCGGAGCCGTCGCTCATCGTCACCTCCGCGCCGACAATGCCGCGCACCCCCAATTCCTGACCGGCATGATGAACCCGCGCCGAACCGAAAACCCCGTCCCGGTCCAGCGTAGCGATGGAATGCATTTTCAACTGGGCGGCACGGGCCACCATATCCTCCGGTTGCGAAGAACCGCGAAGAAAACTGAAAGCGCTGCGGGCATGGAGTTCGGTAAAAGCCAAAACGGAAATACAGTGTTCATAAATGTATGTCTTTTGAAAGGGAAAGATCAAGTGCTTATTTGAACATATTTTACCGTGAAAAAACCGCAACAAAGGTCCGGTTTCCCAAGGGGCAGTTGGAAATTAGGCAGCCGGTATCTGTACATCACGAAGAGCGAAAGTCACACATCGGATGTTTGATAGAGGCCTGGTGCCTCGAAAAGGATATCGAGTTTTAGCGCTCACTTAGGGAGGGCTGAGCAAGCGAAACTTCTACGCATCGTGCCCTGTGCCGGAGCTTTGGATATGGAGAAACGATGCTTTGGAAGTCCATTTGTTTGACGAAAATACAAAGGAATATGTAGCCGCCGACCAAAGCCAACAACTGCCCGGGATTGACATCGCGTGGCTTGTAAAATGTTCGAAAATCCCGGCTACCAGTCAGGCGATCAAAACATTTAGTGAGAAAATATTGGTTCGTTTAGGTAGCAATACGTACTTTCCGGTGCAGTAGATAAATCCAGGCCACTCCGGCCAGTGCGATCACCGCTCCGAAAAATTCGCGGGTCAGTTCTACTCTCGGATCTTTGGCAGACATGCTGGTCTGCGTCATGGTGAAATCTTCTGCGCCGAACAAATTCTGGTAGAGTCCAGGGCCGGTCATAATCATTTCCACGAGACAGGCAATCACACCGACTGCCACAAGCCAAAGCGGGATTTTCCGCCACAGTGCTACCAGCATAAAGAGGCCGATCAGAAAATAAAAAAGCAGCCACAGCGCGGCGTCAAGACTCGAAGGATTGTGATAGATGCGGGGATCGACATCATTTCTCTGAAACCACGCAAAAACGAAGAAGAGCAGGGCGGCGACAATGGTCGCGATCCGAACAGGAAGGCTGAAATTCATGGGCCATCAATGAACACAATGTTTGCGGCCCGGTCAACTTTGGCGCAAGATCCGCACAATGAAACGCAAGTTCCTCCATGGTGCCGGTGTCGAAGTTTCCTGCCTCGGGCTGGGAACAGTGAAATTCGGGCGCAACGAACAGGTCAAATATCCGACCTCGTTCGATTTGCCCGATGACAAAACCGTGCTGAGCCTGCTCGATCTCGCTCAGGAGCAGGGGATCAATCTGCTCGATACCGCTCCAGCCTACGGGACCAGCGAAATCCGACTCGGTGAACTGCTGGGGAACAGGCGGGACGACTGGGTTATCGTCACCAAAGCAGGGGAGGAGTTTATCGATGGAAAATCCGTGTTCGATTTCTCCGGTCCGGCAATAAAGAAAAGTGTCGAACGAACCTTGAGCCGACTGAAGACCGACCGGGTCGAAGCGGTATTGCTCCACTCCGACGGAAACGATATCGACATATTGGAGAACTCCGGAGCCGTCGAAGCGTTGCAGGAGTTAAAAGAACAGGGAAAAGTGCTGTCCATCGGAATCTCCACCAAAACCGTCGACGGGGGAATTCGGGCTGTCGAGACGGGACTCGACGCGGTCATGATAACCTACAATCCCTGGCACACCGAAGAAGAGCCCATCCTCGACGCCGCGCATGCCCGTGGCAGTTGTTCGGTATTCATTAAAAAAGCCTTCGGCAGCGGCTGGTTCGGTGACGGCTCGGAAGAAGATCCGGTTTATTCCGCATTGAACTACATATTTACCCATCCCGGCTCGACCGCAGTGATCACCGGAACACTGAATCCGAAGCATTTGAAAGAAAATGTAGCTGCGCTGAACCGGATTTCTTTTCCGTAGGTCGCCAGTGCCGTGTAAGAAGCCAGGGTGCTTACGAGAAATCTTGAACGTTTCTCAACATCAGGAGAAAGCCGACGGCGGTGATGACCGCAGTCAAAATATCTCCAACCACGTACTGGAAAAGTTTCATTCCGACAACTCCCGGCACCGACACGATCAACATGACAACCATGAGGGGCAGCAGTGTCAGGCTCCAGATCGAGACCCATTTGATCAAATTTTTGTATGCCCGAACATTGCTTGCAAAGAGTAGACAAAGGATTCCGAGAAGCACGTAGAATGCAGAAAGGCATCTCGCCAGGTAGGTGATCAAAAGTCCGACTTCCAGGTCGGGGTCAAAATAAGAAATCGCACCAATCAGCCAGGATTGCGGCATGACCACCGCCACGAACGCAGGCAAACAGGAGCAGCCAATAATGCGTAGCAGCCATTTGAGCCATTTTTCCGGGCGAGTCATTGTGATCTAAAAAAATCGCAATTACCTGCCCGTGTCAAATCAATAACCGGTATCTGCCGGATGTTGGCCCGACTATGAAGATTGCTAGCAAACGTTACAGCAAAACCGGGAACTCCTGCTGCATGCTAACCGGATTGGAGATACTGTTGATCCGGGTTTTCCACCTTGTGAGTGCCCTCTTTCTTTGCGCCGGAAAGGGTTATCCAAATCTCCCGGTAATATACTTTTCGGTGCGGCTGTGCTTCGGATTGCGAAATATTTCTTCGGTATCGTCCATTTCGATCATTTCACCAAGATAAAAGTAGGCTGTCCGATCAGAGACTCTGGTGGCCTGTTGCATATTGTGGGTCACGATGATCACAGTGAACTTGCTTTTTAACTCAGCGATAAGTTCTTCGACTTTCGCTGTTGCGATGGGATCCAGTGCGGAACAGGGTTCGTCCATGAGCAGTACTTCCGGCATGTTTGCAATGGCGTGGGCGATGCTGAGACGCTGTGTCTGACCACCTGAAAGTCCGAGGGCACTTTCATGCAACCGGTCCTTAACCTCATCCCAGAGCGCTGCACCACGGAGACTTGTTTCCACAATTTCATCGAGCAGGCTTTTGTTGTTTTTTCCGGCGATCCTCAAGCTGTAGACAACGTTTTCATAGATCGACTTCGGGAAAGGGTTCGGTTTTTGAAAGATCATCCGAACCCGCTTTCGGAGGGCGATGACTTCAAGTTTCGGGTCAAAAATTTCCCGACCGTTGACATGAATCGTTCCCTCATGACTTATGCCCGGTATCAGGTCGTTCATACGATTGAAATTGCGCAGTAGTGTAGTTTTCCCACATCCCGACGGGCCGATAAACGCAGTGACCTGGTTTTCGGGGATATCCATCGAGATGTTTTTCAGAACGCGGACTTCCGGCGTATAATTGAAAGAAAAGTTTCTGACTTTTATATATTCAGGATTCGAATCGACCGGTAAAGCAGGGGAAGCAGTGGTTGCGGAATCTTCTGCAGGTTCGTTACTCATAGAATAGTGTATGTAGTTAGGGAATTACCTCGTAGATTAAAATGCTCCTGTTTTATACTTACGCCGGAGGCGTTCGCGGATAATTATCGCTGCCGCGTTCAGTGCGATAACGAGCCCAATCAGTAAAAGAGTGGTGGCAAATACCATCGGTTTAGCAGCTTCGGAATCCGGCGATTGAAATCCCAAATCATAGATATGGAATCCGAGGTGCATAAATTTTCGTTCAAGGTGAACAAAAGGGGCGATAGTGTCGAGAGGTAGCGTTGGGGCCAGTTTTACGACTCCCACCAGCATGAGTGGAGCCACTTCCCCGGCACCTCTGGCCATAGCGAGGATCAGTCCGGTAATAATTCCGGGTAACGAGGCGGGCAGAACAATTCTCTGGATCGTTTGCCATTTCGAAGCGCCTGCGGCCAGTGATGCTTCGCGAACGCCCCGCGGCACGGCGACGAGTGCTTCCTCAGTGGAAACGATCACGACGGGAACGGTCATAAGCGCCAGAGTAAGCGATGCCCAGATCACGCCGCCAGTTCCAAATGTAGGCGTCGGCAGCCTTTCGGAAAAGAGCAGGGAGTCAATTGAGCCACCCATGAAATAGACAAAGAACCCAAGCCCGAATACTCCAAATACAATGGAGGGAACGCCGGCGAGGTTATTAACCGCGATACGAACGGCCCTTACCACCGGCCCTTGTTTTGCATACTCCCGCAGGTAGATCGCGGCAAGCACTCCAAACGGGACCACTACGACACTCATCAGAATCGTCATGACAAAGGTTCCGAAAATCGCGGGAAAGATTCCACCCTCGGTGTTGGCTTCGCGGGGATCTTCGAAGATGAAATGAATAATTCTTGCGAAGAAGCGGAACACTCGCTGAAAAATATTCAATCGATTCGGATAGTAGTAGTCTACTACACTCCCGGTGGCGACTGTGCGTTCGTCGCCGGTGGGAATTCGGTAGATCAGCCGGTTCGCGTTTTGAAGGTTGCGGAGTTCTCTTGCTTCACTGGCAAGTTTTTCATATTCCTTCTGC
Organism: Verrucomicrobiales bacterium; assembly: GCA_029213025.1. Taxonomy (GTDB): domain Bacteria; phylum Verrucomicrobiota; class Verrucomicrobiia; order Verrucomicrobiales; family DEV007; genus Arctic95D-9. Next base: position 14,512 of record JARGOZ010000022.1, on the reverse strand, counting down.
AGCCCGGCCTGCTCTGCATCCATCTGCAGGCGGTCCTTTTCAGGGATGCTTTCTGCTTTGTCCCATCCCCGTCTATTCAGTTTGATCTTTTCCATCGACCGGTTGATGGCTCCGATTAGGTCCTTTTCGATATGTTCAATTTTATCGCGTCGTTCATTTGCTTCTTTTACCATGCGTCGCAAAGCTTCCGGAAATTCTTTGCTGGTTGATTCAAGACGTGTCTCGTCGGCAAACTCGATGCGAACCGGGTAACCGATCATATCGCCATATTCGAGTCTCTCTGCCCGGATGATATCTTTCGGATATTCCCTTGAGGTTATGTCTGATTCAACCACATAGCGAAAGCCTGTGTTGTATGCTTCGCGGTTTCCAGTGAAAAGTTGGATTTCCGGAACGGGTTCACCGGATTCCCCGGCTGTGGTTCGGATCTGTTCCTTTTTTACATCTCCTGCCAATGTTGTTGAACCTCGCAATTTTGCATCGCTGTTTTCCACCAACTCGATCTGGAGAACCGGCGAGGGCCAAAAGGTGGAAAGGCCGTTTTTCACAATGATCGTAAGTAACACCAGGATCATCAATAACCCGAAGGAAAGCCACATTCCTGTGAACCATACCATCGGTTCACCTCTTCCTTTTGTTTTTGGCACTTTTGGACTGCTAAGAGCATTCATATATACATTATCCGGACTGGCGGATTAAACGGTTTTGTATTTTTCACGAAGATGTTGGCGAAGAACTTCGGCAACGGTGTTTACGAGAAATGTCATAAGGAACAAAACCACGGCGCCGAGGAACAGCGTCCTGTAGAGCGTGCTGTGATGTGGTGCTTCGGGAAGCTCAACAGCGATGTTTGCTGACAGAGTTCGCATGCCGGAAAAGAGATTCCACTCCATAATAGGTGTGTTTCCGGTGGCCATCACCACAATCATCGTTTCGCCAACGGCACGTCCCAGGCCGATCATGATGGCCGAAAGAATACCGGCAGATGCGGTAGGCAGAACGATCGTCCATGCGCACTGCCAGCGACTCGCACCGAGGGCGAGGGAGCCGGTTCTAAGTGAATCAGGGACATTTGACAGGGAGTCCTCCGCAATCGTAAACACAATCGGAATGACTGCAAATCCCATCATAAATCCAACCACGAGCGAATTTCGCTGTTCATAGGCGGTGCCGGTGATTGCCGGCCACCATCGGGAGAAGTCGCCTGTCCGGGTTCCGGTTTCTGAATCTTTAACCGTAAAAAGTATGCTTTCCACCAGCGGACCGAGGTGCCACCCGATAAACAACAGAAGAAGCATAACAGGCGCAAAGTATAAAAACTCGTATCCCTCCTTGATATGTCTTTTGATACTTTTCGGCTGGCGACTCCATATAGTTCCAAACAGTAGAGCACCGAGAGGAACCAAAATAATAGCGCAGAGAACAGAAGGAACCCGGTTTTCGATTACCGGTGCCAGCCAGAGTGCGGCAAGGAACCCGAGCACAACTGAGGGCAGTGATGCCATGATTTCCATGGCAGGTTTGATAAAGGCTTTGTTTTTTGGATCGAGAAATTCAGCCGTATAGATGGCTCCGAAAAGAGCTACAGGGACGGCGAAAAGCATCGCATACAGAGTTCCCTTAAGAGTTCCGAAAATCAGCGGTATCAACGACAATTTGGATTCAAAGTCATCCGAGCCTCCGGTGGATTGCCATTCATATTTGGATTCGGGTGATCCTTCATACAGGATTTTACCGAAAAACGCTTTCATCCCCGCTTCGGGATGCGGGTCATCTACCGGGATACGAACAAAGCGGAGGTCTTTGGTCAGGAAAAGTAGAGCATCGGATTTCTTCGAGATAAGTGCGTGGCTTACTTCCCAGGGAAGTTCAGATTCCCAGCGAATGGCCTGGGTTGTGGCGTATCGCAGAGTAGCTGTGTTGGAAGTACCGGTAAGAAAAGATTTGTTTCTGAAACTGGGCGAATAATAGGCAGGGGAATCATACAGAGGGGGAAACTCTTTTGTCTGGTGGAATTTTCGAATTGGATCTGATTCTGATCGATAAAGACTGAAAATGCGGTTTACTCCTGCATCCGAAGAGAGCACCAGTGACACATCTCCCAGGAGAAAATCGGCCCGGGCAATTTTCTGGATATCCTGGTCCTGAAATGGGCGGAAAGTTTGCCGAAGTTCGGTGTCAAGACCACTTCCACTTCGGAAATAATAGTCGATTTCCCCGTTGTCAAAAACAACCAATACAGAGTCGGCACGGTTTGTTACCATAATATCCTGAACTCCGATTCCTTTGCGAAGTGATTCCGACAAGTCGAGTTTTCCAACCTCTTTCCAGTCGCCCGCACTGATCAGGCTTTTCTTTCTCTGAACTAAATCCAGGAACAGCTTCGGACCGCTTTCGGTTTCGGTGAGAACTGCTATTAGGCGGGAGTTGCCGGATTGACCGCAGGAAACTTTCCTGATGCTGCCTTCAAATTCTCCGGTGAAGACTACCTCAAGATTCTCGTTCACAGTTCGAACTCCGTCTTTGAATGTCGGCGCGTAGGAATATTCTACCAGATGAACTTTGCCCGCTGCGGTTCCGGCAACAATCAAGCCTTCACCGGACTCAATCGACACGGTGGAAAGGTTGCCGCCCTCCAGGTAGTCGAGTTCCGATTCGGTCAGCTCGCCGTTCACGAGATCAGCAAAGATAATCTTGCCGTCGTCCCTGACAGCAAATGGCTTTTCCATCCATTCGTCGGCTGCTATGCCGAGATAGTCTCCCGGAGGCAGGGCGTTTTCTGTAGTTGTTGCCCCGGGAAGATCGACTGAGGCACCTTTGAAAAGTGGTAACACCTGCGATGTAATAAATACAAAAATGGCTACGACAGCGGCTACGACAAGAACACCTCCCAGTTTAATAAACCAGGTCATAAAACGATCCGTGTGGATAACTTTGCTTGAAACATCAAACCTCGACTCGTCAAGAGTAAGATTTGTTTCATCGGAAGAAGAAGTCTCAGTTGACTGTTTCATGACCCGGGTAATCAATATGAGAGAAAAGAAGCGGCGGCGTATAACAGGAAACCTGCTTGAACGCACTCACGCCGCCGCTTCCTTGAAACAAATTTTAGCGTGTTATGGCTGGTAAATATGTGTGATTACTTCAAAGAATTGAGCACCTCTTCAGCCACAGCGTTAGGCATTGGGTAGTAGCCGTCTTTTACGACAACTTCCTGACCTTCTTTGGAAAGCACGAACTTGATGAATTCAAGAGTCAGTTTGTCCATTTCGGATTCAGGATTTTTGTTCACATATACATAGAGGAAACGTGAAAGAGGGAAGTCTCCCGAGAGGCAGTTTTCGTAGCTTGGTTCGAATAATGTTGACTCAGTTTCACCGAGGGCGATTGCGTTTACACCGGAAGTCTTGTATCCGATGCCGGAATAGCCGATACCACCAAGATCACTCGCGACCCCCTGAACAACAGCAGATGATCCGGGCTGTTCTTTCACGGCGGAAGAATAGTCACCTTTCAAAAGAGCGTTGTCCTTGAAGAAACCGTAGGTTCCGGACGCACTGTTACGACCGTAGGCGGAGATTGCTTTTGATGCCCAGCTTCCATCCATTCCAACTTCTCCCCAGGTTTTGATTTCTTCTCCACCACGCTTGTAGGTGGAAGAGAAAATAGAATCAACCTGTTTCAAGGTAAGACCTTTAAGAGGGTTGTCTTTGTGAGTGTAAACAGCAAGAGCGTCGATAGCGACTTTGATTTCAGTTGGCTTGTAACCGAACTTTGCTTCGAAAGCGTCGACTTCTTCAGCTTTCATCGACCGGCTCATAGGTCCAAGCTGACTGGTAGCTTCGATAAGTGCAGGAGGAGCTGTTGACGAACCTTTGCCTTCGATTTGAATGTTCACGTTCGGGTATTTGGCTTTGAAGCCTTCCGCCCAAAGAGTCATCAAGTTGTTGAGTGTATCAGACCCGATAGAATTCAGGTTTCCGGTAACCCCGCTTATTTGTGCGTAGTCGGTAAGTTTTTCGTCGACTTTGACTTCGTCAGCGGTTGCAGAATGAGCGCAAATCAACGGTATGAGAGCCAGAGATTTGAGTGTGGTTATAGAGAATTTCATCATTTCAGTTTCTTATTTGTAGGTTGATTACCTCCTTCAATGAGTGAGGTGCCGGAACCTTGTCTTAGAGGTCGGAAGTCAGCAATCGATGTAGGGCAACACTATTGTATCAATAGTTCAACGATATTTGAACAATTGAAATAACAGGCGTTTGATTTGACGCTTTTACTGAGGTGTCCTGGCAATGAATGCTCTAACAGCGAGGGGTTAATGCTGGATTGGCGGGGAGGGTTCGTGATTTTTCCAAATGAAACCTTGCTTTCGGTTCTTTTATTCCTTCCTTGCTCTGTGTAATGCATGAAACTCGAAAGAGCTGTCGATATTCTCGGGTCTTTGGCTCAGCCAACCCGGTTGATGATCTTCCGTCTGCTGGTAATGGCGGCGGAAAAGGGAATGTGTGCCGGTGATATTGCCGAGAGGCTGGACGTCCCGAAGACCGGCTTGTCATTTCACTTAAAGGAAATGGTTCATGTCGGCCTCATCGAATCGAAAAGAGAAGGCCGTTCGATTATCTATACTCTCAAAAAGGGTCGAGTGAGGGAGGTGATCACATTTCTCACCTCCGATTGTTGTCATGGGCGGCCGGAACTTTGTTTACCTGCGGAAACTGAAACAGTTGAAGCGCTGGTTGAAGCAGAGAGGATTGAACCTCTATCGAAAGAGGCTCTGTCCGGCAAGAAAACCCTGAACGTATTGTTTTTGTGTACTCACAACTCAGCCCGCAGCCAAATGGCTGAAGGCATTCTACGCACCATTGGTAACGATAAGTTCGAAGTCTACAGTGCCGGGCTGAGCCCCGGAACAGTTTCAAAATCTGCGGTGGAATCGATGGCGGAAATCGGGATAGATATCAGTGAGCAGTGTAGTAAGTCGACTGCAGATTTTATGGGCCAGGTAAAAATCGATCATGCCATTTTTCTTTGCTCGGATTCGCAGGCCGAATCTCCGAGAATCTATCCTTATGCGGATCAATCTCACCAGTGGCGAATCCCGTCGCCCAATTCATTGGCAGGCAAACATGGTTCGGCGCTCGTCGATTGCTACCGGGATGTTCGCGAGGAGATTCTCCGCCATTTGAACATTTGGTTGGGGATAAACGACTAAAGATCCGGACTTTAAGAAATGTTAATATTGTCACCTGTATTTTCCGCTGATCTGGTCCAGGGTGCTGCAAAATACGATTATGAAAAACGACTTTCAGCCGATTTATTTCGACAGTCATATGCACACGCCTTTGTGCAAACACGCGCAAGGGCACCCCAATGAGTATGTTGCCGTCGGGGAGGAAAAAGGCCTGGCGGGTGTGATCTTCACCTGTCACAGCCCGATGCCGAACCGGTTTTCCCATCATGTACGGATGTCACCGGATCAGTTTGACGAATATTGCGAGTTGATTCAAGGCGCGGCTGACAATGCACCGGACGGTTTTGAGGTTCGGTTAGGTATGGAAAGCGATTTTTTTCCAGGCATGGAAAAGTGGCTGACCGAACTACACCAAAAAGCGGATTTTCACTACATTCTCGGATCGGTGCACTGGCATATCCCGGAGTATATAGATGCTTTCTGGAGTGGCGATAAGGAAGAGTTCGAGAAACAGTATTTTCTGCATCTTGCGGAATCGGCGGAGTCAGGTTTGTTTGATGCTCTGGCTCACCCTGACCTGATCAAAAATTCAGATCCCGATAGTTGGGATTTTGAAAGAGCCCGACCTCTTGTGGCGGAAGCTCTGGACCGGATCGCCGATACCGGTGTTGCGATGGAGTTGAATACGTCCGGACTTCGGAAACCGTATTCGGAAATGAATCCCGGTCGGGAAATGCTGGCGATGATGGCTGAAAGAAAGATTCCCGTAGTTGTGGGGTCCGATTCCCATGTGCCGGAGCGGGTCGGGGATCAGTTTGAGAAGGCGCTTTGTATTCTTGAAGAAGCCGGATTTGATACCGTAAACGTCTTCAAGGAGCGGAAGCGAAAGGAAATCAAGATTGCTGACGTTCTGGAATCCCTTCGCTCTCCCGCTGCTACTCGGTGATTTCGGCCCGGATCTTTCCGATCTCTTTGACAAGTTCGGAAATTTTTGCGACCTCGGCACGATATCCGTTCTCGTTGTTGAGCAGATAATATTCGTCACGGCGGATCTGGCAGGCGGCTACCTCTCTCCTCATACTGATTAGTTTATCGACCAGGGAAGGTTCTTCAGGGACCGGCGGGAGTTCCTCTTTCGCAGGCGCTCTGGATGCAAAAGTGATTTCGTCCGGCTCAACCAGTTTCGGTGTTCTCACGGCTGTGGATATTTCCTCTACAACAGGAGTCGATACTTCGGCGATTACTTCTTCGACCGGGGTTACCACTTCGTCCTGGAACAGAGCCAGTAGAATAGGTGTAGCTGAATAGGCTCCAAAAGCGGCACCGGCGCAAATCAGCAGGGCTCCAAAGATTTGCAGCGGAACTTTCAACCACGTGCGGGTGGATTTCGCCGGTTCGACCAGTTCGGGCAAAACTGGGGCTTTGGTCTCAGACTCGGGTTCGTACTCCAATTCTGCTTCCTCGATTAAATCATTTTCAATCAGCCAATCGAGAAACATCCAAACATCAGTAGCTTCGAATTCACCGTCGCACTCGTTTTTTACGTCTTTCACAACTTCGACAAACTGTTGTTCCCCGTCGAGGCTGAGCATCATTCGATACTGCCATTTTGCGATGACAGTCGGTTCGGTTTGATTGGGGATGGTGGCAAGGATTTCGCCGAGTGGATTACTGAACTGGATTCCTTTCGCCAATTTCAGGTTCATCAACAAAAACTTCCGCGGGTCTTGATTCCAGGCTTTCATATTCTGATATTTATGAAAAACATACCCGAAAATTTATAAAGAACAACTAATAATTTATAAAACTTAACAAAAATTCGATAAATTTGCCGGTTTTGTAAAAATTATTCCGCTGTTGTGGGGATCCATTGCCCGAAAACGGGTTGTTGATCATTCCACTCTTTATAATTCCAACCTACCTGAAAGCTGAGCTTTGGTTTCAGGAAATCAATTTCATAGACGGAGAAGGTGCCTTCTTTACTGATTTCGCTGTATCGCCATTTGCCCGGGTCGGCAGAGAATTTCGGCACCTTTCGGGGCTTTTTCGCGCCAACCTTCGGGAAGTTCCGGGGTGATGACAATTTTCCCGTCTTTTCGTTCCGCCGTTCCCTTCTTCACTTCGGGGAGTTTGGCGCAGACTTCTTTGTGAGTTTCGCGGAGATTTTTCAAACGCACCCGAAACCGGGAACGGATTCGTTCGAGGTCATATCCTGCAACAAGGCAGGCATCGCGCCAAAGAGCGAGACCTTCGAGCTTCGGCGGGGCGTCGGGGCGACCAAGCGCTTTGAGCAGTTTAGCCGGGCAATCGTCACCATAAACATCGACCGCAGCTCTGATCCATTCCATTCCGGCAGGATAGACGAGATTGGGATCTCTAGATTTCACGAGGGCGGCGCTGGAGACGAGTTCCTGAAAATTCACCTCTCCCCAGGTAGAACTCAGGGCGAGCCATCGTTCATAATCGAGAGCGGCTTCTTTTTCCCGGAAAAGAGTAAATTCGACGTAGCTGGCAAGACCTTCATGAAACCAGCGCGCCGAGGCAAAGGCTTCTTCCAGACGACTGCCGGTCATATTGTTAATGAGCACGTGAGTGACTTCGTGGCCCAGGATGGCTTTGGCTTCGGCGCCGGAGAGCTTTTCCGGGAATGCCATGCGGATTTTTTTCCAGTAGGCCTGCCCGGCGTTGTGGGAACCGAGCGGATTGGAGAAGTCTACTGTTATGCGACCGGTCGTAGCATCCCCGTCCGCTTCGAGGTATTCGGCGACTTTCCGCAAAATATCATCAGCATCTTTGGCGAGAGTTTTGACTCTCTTCTCCATTTTTTTCCGATAAACGAATTCGAACTTTTCCGTGGCCGCAGTTGCGATCGCATTGCCGCCTTCAATGGCGGGGCGGATGTCTTTAGCTGTCACCGTGGTTGGCTCTTCCGGCAATTCACCGTTCAAATCCATGAAGTAGAAAAGCATGGATGTCAGTACCATGAGTATTACGAGGCCTCCAAATACACCTGTGCCGATCAGCACTTTACCCCAACGCGAAGTGATAAATTCTTTAGCTTTGCGACCGGTAACGGCAGACATCATGCCATAGAAGGAAAGTCCAGTAATCCACGAAAACCCGGCAATTACGGAAAGAACCGAGATGTGCTTCCACGGGATGACCCACTTATCATCGATCTCTTCCGGAGGTTGCATGAGTTCAAAGGGATCGAGCCACGTAACAAACGGAATACCCACGGTTTTGAGGATTCCGAGAATCAGGAACCACGCGGCAATCACCAGCAGAGACCACAGACGGAGAAAAGATAAAGGTAGCAGAGTGCAGACGAAAAAAGCGATCAGAAATGTATTCAGGAACAGAAATGTACCGATATGGTTCCACGGCATGGGCGGGGAATCGCTTTCCCGGGACAGTATATCGTACAGCATACTTTCGATTATCCAGAAGATATCGAGCATTGAGACCATGAGGAATACGAGAAATCCTTTCGCTATATACATCGAAAGCCTGGATACGGGCAGGCCGTCGAGATAGGTAAGGATACCCTCGTCCTTTTCCCGCGTTAGCACGCCGAGAACGCCGACCATGCACAATATATAGGTGATGATCAGTGAATCTCCCGGCGACTTGATTACCTTGTCCCAGATCGGGTATTCGTCCATGAAATCGACGAATTGAACAAGAACGAGTCCAAAAACAAACAGGGCTACCAGGAGGAAGTAGAAAGGCTGCAGGCCTTTCCATTCTTTCCAGAGGACGGCTGTAAAGCGACGAATCATTTACTCTACATCCTCCTTTTCTATATCGACAGAAAGAATGTAGTCCCGCCATTCGGTAACAAAATTCTCCAGAGATTCACCGGTAGCTTTTTCAAAAGCTGACGTCACGGGATGCAGGTAGTCCCACGCTACGGCGCGGCCGTCAGTCCGCGTCACCTGATGGGCTACTGCCATGCGGGCAAAGGTCCGGACGGCTTCGCTGCCGGCTGTTTGTTCGAGTTTACGCATTCCCATCCAGGCAACAGCGTCGGCGTTGCGCCATTCGACATCATCCTGGTATTTCGACCAGCCCATGAGATTATCGATGGTAAGTCCGTGTTGTTTCACGGTTTTCGCCGCCATTTGTTCCCGGGCTTTGATTGTATCGGCATCGGTTTGCTCCATTTCCCAGAGACCTTCGAGACCACACACGACCCACCACCGGTCTTCGTGGCTGACACGGCTTTTCGAATACTTGCGTACGACTTGACTAAGGGTCCATGAGAGCAGGCGGTTTTCCGAAAATTCCGGTTGCCGGTAGCCGGCGTACATCAGGACTACATTTTCTTCCGGGATTTCCTCCCAGTCGATTCGTTCCTCCTCGTCAATATCGCTTTTTTCTACGATAAAGATTCCGGGGAAGTCCTCTTTGGATATACCTAACCAGTCTCTTTGTTTAGCAAGTCGCCGGGCGAGTTTGCCGGCTATAGCTACTTCGAGATCGACGGGCTTTTCCAGTTCCTCCGGGGAAATTTTTACAACTACTCCCTCCCATTCCTCCTCTACCGCTCCCGGTATATCAAAAGGTTCCGGCTTCGGTTCATTGAGGATGAAGGGAAACAGGGTCATAAAGCCGATACCAAACGCTCCACCGATGAACATTTTTTCCCGGTACGACATCTTTTCCCCGAGCATGGATGATATATTACCTTCTTTGGCGAGACCGAGGGTATAGGCCGCTACGATCCAGCCCAGTATTATTAAGCCGGTTACTTGCAGATCAAAGACGGGCCAGACTTCTTTTTCCAGACCGAAACGCGAACTGTCGATCAAAGCGAATGGGGGGAATTCTCTAATCGGGATCGAAGAATTCCTGATCATCCGTATAGAGAGGGCCAAAGTCAGATATATAATGAGGCGGTATCGGCCCAGAAATCCGGTTACAAGAAAAAAGCCGGTAACAAACAGACTCCAACCACAAGCTGAGGCAGTCATAATACCGAGAAACTTCGGAGTGACGATTTCCGCCCCCATCGAAATCAGCCAACCGATTGCTATACTTCCCATGGTATAGATACAGGTGAGGAGAAAGCCGAGCACAAGTTTCAGAGTGATCATTCTCCACTTCGGCAGGGGCAGGCCTTCGAGAAAAATCTGGGTTTTTGCCTGATACTCGCTGGAGATCAGAGCGCGTCCGAGAATGATACCCGTTACAGGTATGAGCCAGAAAAGGCCCCAACCAACTCCGGTGAAGGCTCCGGCTCCGGTGCCGTCTGCATTGAGACGAAACGCAGCAATGAATATAGCTGACCACGTCAGAAAACCCAGGAGAAGGAAGGCGGGCCAGTGACGACGGAGTTCTTTCTGGATCAAGACTCCGGTCATATGCGCATCGTGGCGACCCCTACACAGGAAATAAAGATGTCGTCGAGGGACAGTTTTTCCCCTGCGATGGATGAATCGGCCCACATTTCCGGCGGGGCATCGACGACCATTTCCCGTTGCCCGGTGATCGGGTCAGGGTCCAGAATTTGCCATACTTCGAATCCGGCCGGCAGCACGGTACCCTCAGTAGCCTGAATTTTTCGGACCCGGCTTTGCAGGAGAGTCAGATCGCCTTCAAAACGAGTTTTACCCCGGTGGATAATACCTACTTTGTCGGCGGCGCGTTCCACTTCGTTGAGCAGGTGGGTGGAAAAGAATGTAGTCCGACCGTACTCTCTCGCCTGGTGTTCGATGATGTCGAGAAATTCGCGCCTCGCGACCGGGTCCATCCCGGCGGTCGGTTCATCGAGAATAAGTAGCGAAGGGCGGGGGGCCAGTGCGAGGGCCAGTGCCAGCTTGACTCGCATGCCGCCGGAGAGATGGGATGACTTCCGGTTGGGCGGGACCTCAAGAACCTGAAGCAGGCGTTCGAATTCCTGTTTGTCCCAGTCCGGGTAGAGGCCGCCGACAAATTTGCCGAGCATTTGTGCCGTCATCCACGGGTAGAATACCTGTTCCTGGGAGACGTAGCCGATCTTCTGTTTTTGTTTCAGAGAGGTGCGCTTTGTGGTTTCCCCCATCAGCTCGATGGTCCCGGCTTCCGGAGTGATGATGCCCATCAGCATGCGGATCGTCGTGGTCTTACCGGCACCGTTGACGCCGAGAAAGCCGTAGATTTCGCCTTCATTGACTTGAAGGTTCAATCCGTCAACAGCCACGAAGTTCCCGTAGGAACGTTTCAGGTTACTGACTTTGAGAATGGTATTTCCCCGGGGAGGCATCCGGCCATTCTAACACTAATCACTAAATCGACCACGAAAAGTGAAAGCCGGGAAAGTGTGACCCAACAGGGTACAACTTCGGATCCAACAGGGTACAATCAGCGGTTCCATGAGAATTCGGTGGAATTAATCAGGGCCCAATACAGATCGTGGAAAGCTTTTTGGCGGTTGTCGCCTTTTTTGTCCCCGATCCGTTGGCGGAAGTAGCTGAGTTCCGGATCGGTAGGTAAGCGGGTCAGGACGGCTAAAAAGGCGGATTCAATTGCCCGGTCGGGATCTTTGGTCAGCGCGGCAATTCGGGTGGTGGCGTTGAGGAAAGGATTGGGCTCAGTCCTGTCTTTGACAAGATTTCCATTCATCAGGATGAGGCGTTGCGGAATGGTTCCGGTGCCTTCGGAAAATTCGCTTTCCCCTTTATCACCGTAGCGTTTCACAAAATCCTTGGTTTCATTGAAGCGCTGAAATCTTTTTACTATGTGTGAACTGGAATCCAGAGCGCGTATCGATGCGGCCTGAATTACCGAGCCTGCGACCTGTTCGGGGCGGAGTTGGGTGAGGGGATAGGCGGCCCAGGATGCTTCCTGCGTCTCTGTTACAGGTTTCTCCGGATCATCCGATTTGCTGTCCCGGAGAAAAGGTTCGCTATTGGCTATTAGCCGGAAAAGGCTTTGCAAATCGTACCCAGACTCGACAAACGCATCGGCGAGGATATCCAGCTGGGCCGGGACAGGACCGTCGATCGGGATATCGTCGATCGGCGTGACCAGAGGCCGACCAAATAAAACCGCCCAGGCCCGGTTGGCTACCGCCCTGGAAAAGGAGCGATTTTCCCGGTGCGTAATCCAGTCAGCGAGTTGTTCGCGTGCCGAACCGTTTTCCCGGAACACAGCCTTCTGAAAGGGAACTTCCATGGAGACTTTTTCCGCCTCTTTTTGGCCTTTGAAGCGAGTCTCGTAGTCTCGGGAGGAGTTATCCCACACGCCGTTTACCCCGACTTCCGATTGAGCAAAAAATGCGGCGAGCTGGTGAAAATCTTTCTGTTTCCATCGGTCACCGAATTTATCGTCGTGGCACTGAACACAGTCGAGGCTGACTCCGAGAAACGCCCGGCTGGTCCTCGCGGCGAGTTTTACTTCGTCCGGCCCCATTTTTCCCTGTCCGTTGGTCACAGTTATGAAATTGGCCGCCGGGGAGGTGGTCCAGATGCCTTTGGAAGCGATCAATTCTCTCGCCATTTTGTCGTAAGGGCGGTTCACCGCAAGTTGATCGGCAATCCAGTTTACCATGCGGCGGCGGCGATAGACGAGGAAAGGGCCCTGTTCCACGCCTACGTAAACCCGCGCGAAACGCTCCGCCAGGTAGTGCGCATAGCGACGGTCTGTTAACAAATGATTCAGCCAGGCGTTAAGCTGGTCAATATCCGGGGTGGATTCCAGTTTACGAAGCTCTTCCAGAGAGGGAACAGCTCCGGTCAAGCTGAGAGAGAGGCGCCGGGCCAGGGTGTAGTTGTCTGCCGGAGGTGAAGGGGATACCTTTTTGTTGGCCCATTCGCTGGAAAATGAAGAATTGAGTTCATCGAGAGTCTGCGACGGTATGTTAACGGAAGGAGGCGGGACCGCTGAGATGTTGGGTTTTTTAAACAGAGCGTTCATCAGAAACCCGCAGCCGGCGAAGGCGAGTAAAAGCAGCACAAAGTTGAGCCCAAACCGGCCCGCCGAAAAATTTGCTTTTTGTCCCATCCAACTAAAAGACGGCATCGAGTTGCATCCCGTTACAGAATGAAGTTAGATCGTATCGTCCATAATTTCATGGCGAATCGCTGAAATTGGTGTCCATTCCTCTCAGCAAAAATTGTAGTTTTGTCAGTATGCCTGTAAAAATCGATCCGAGATTGCACAAGGAAAAGAAGCCGCCCTGGATTCGGGTGAAGCTTCCCAACACTCCTGTGTTTTGGGATACCAAAGGACTGATCGACGATCTTAGTCTGGTGACTGTGTGCGAAGAAGCACACTGTCCGAACCGCTGGGAATGTTGGGGACAGGGAACTGCGACATTTATGATCGCGGGGGAAAGATGCACCAGAGCCTGCGGATTTTGTGCGGTGGATACCAGACGTCCGCTCGCTCTGGAAGCGGATGAACCGGATCGGGTTGCCGAAGCCGTCAAGCGTCTTAAACTCAATCACGTCGTTATCACTGCAGTCGCAAGGGACGATCTTGCCGATGGCGGGGCCTGTCATTTTGCGGATACGATCCGGAAAGTGCGGGATGTGAATCCGGATGTAGTGATCGAAGTATTGGTCCCGGATTTCCTTGGTCGCGAAGATGCTCTGTGGATTGTCATGGAAGCGCAACCGCGGATTTTCAATCACAATATCGAAACCGTGGAACGCCTTTCCGACAAAGTACGATCCAATTCAGAATACTATCGTTCCCTTCAAGTGCTGAGAAATGCCCGGAAATTCGCTTCGGAATTGGGTTACCGATGTGCTACAAAGAGCGGAATCATGTTGGGATTGGGGGAAAAGAGGGAAGAAGTTTTGAAAGCGATGGACGATTTGCGGGAGCATGAAGTGACCGTCTTAACCATGGGGCAGTATCTGCGTCCTTCTGAAAAGCATTTACCGGTAGTGGAGTATATTTCTCCGGACGTGTTTGACGATCTGGGAAATATAGCTAAAGATAAGGGCTTCAGGCACGTTGCTTCCGGCCCTCTGGTGAGAAGTTCTTACCACGCAGCTGACTTCAAACCGGAGTTGGATCCACTGGCCTGACAGAAAACACGAAATAATATGCTTTTTTAAATTGTAAATTTCACTAAATTTATTATTTTTATAAAGTAATGTTTGAAACTCAGGTGCGTCTTTGCTGGTGGCCGGAGTTTTTTAGCGCACACGAAATAGAGCAATGATCAGAAGAGTATCCCCATTTTTATCCAAAGTCAGAACGATGATTCTGGCGATTTTTTCGATCTCGCTGGTCGGTGTATCGGTTGCCACCGATTTTATTCTGCGACATGAAGTCAAGCGGCAGGCCAGAAAAGAGCTTGAAGCTCGCGGCTTACAGGCAAAC
>JARGOZ010000285.1 GCA_029213025.1 Verrucomicrobiales bacterium | reverse complement strand
CTTCATCGAAATCGCCGGAAAGATGTTTATAAAGGATTCTCGAGCCTTCCTGACCTACAGAGTCGCGGTAGGACAGTTCGGCGCTTTGTACTCCTCCCGATTCCGGGTTAAGCGGGTAATTGCCGTAGTCAATTTGATAGCGACTCAGACCTGATTGGATTTCTTCCAGGAACGCTTCGACCTTCGCCCGGTTGATTCTCATCTGAATACCCGGAAGTGCTCCAATCGTGAAACCTGCCAGAACTACGATGATCACGATCACCACGAGCAACTCGGTCAAAGAAAAACCCCGCTGAAAACTGCTTTTCATCTTCATAATTCAACCTAAGCCAAAAGAGAATACATTGTCAATACAATGTATTCTCTTTCCGCAGACGGGATTACTGGTTCATCTGCTTGATGATTTCGATCATCGGCAGGAAGAGGGCGATAACGATGGTACCCACAATCAACGCGAGAACCACGATCATAATCGGCTCGATTAGTGAGGTCATACCATCCACCGCGTTATCGACTTCATCGTCATACACATCGGCAACCTTCAGAAGCATATCCGGGAGTTGTCCGGTTTCCTCGCCAACATCCACCATACTGATGACCATAGGCGGGAAGATCTTACTGGCTTCCAGCGGCGCAACCACTGAGTCACCTTCGCGAACCGCTGCGTGGACGTTGTCGATCGCATCTGCGACGATAACATTACCCGCTGTGTCCCTGGTAATGTTCAAGGCCTGGAGGATGGGCACACCACTGGTAACCAGTGTTCCCAAAGTCCGGGTAAATCTTGAAATCGCGCTTTTCAACTGAATTGGGCCAAAGAGAGGTATACGCAATGCCAACCGGTCGAGCGCTTTCCTGCCGCCTTTACTGGCCGCAATAAGTTTCCAGCAAATATAGAGAATTGTAAAAATTCCGAGTACCAGCCACCAATAATCCTGCATCCATCGACTGAAGCCGATCACGTAACGCGTTAGAGCCGGCAGTTTGGCACCATTAAGCATCTCGGCGAAGATTTGTTCGAATTTCGGCACGATGACCATCATGAGGAAGACAAGAATCCCGATCGCGATCACGATAACCACAATTGGATAAACCATGGCGGCCACGATTTTGTTCTTCAGTTTCTCCGCTTTCTCCTGATATTCAGCAAGACGATTAAGAACCAGTTCAAGAACACCACCGAGTTCACCCGCCTTTACCATGTTCACATAGAGCTTATCAAAAATCTTTGGATGCTGACCCAGTCCCTCGGAGAAAGTGGAACCGCCCGCAACAGCGTCAGCCAGATGGTTGATCGCTCCGGCCATATTCCGGTTTTTTTCCTGTTTTGCGAGAACCGTAAGCCCACGTAAAAGTGGAAGACCTGCGTCAACCAGGGTTGCCAACTGTCGGGTGAAGATCATGAGGACCTTTCCTTTTACCTTACCGCCCTTGGCACTTTTGGCTGCAGCTTTGGACTTTGAACTTTTTTTCACCTTACGTTTCGCCGAACCGGATACGCCACCCCTTCCGGCGGGCGCCACCTGTGTCGGATATAAACCACTCTTTCTCAGCTGATTAATTGCATCAGCTTCGTCATTTGCTTTGAGCGTTCCGGTGGTTTCTTCCCCCTTGGCATCGAGAGCGATGTATTCAAAGTTGGCCATAGATAGTTTTGCTGGAGTCGGTATTAAAAAGGTAGATCGCCATTGCAGCAGATCTTTTTGGGAGATTACCCAAAATCAAAGGGATTTGTCGATAGAAAATCTGTGATTACGTGTATTTCAGCACTTCTTCAATAGTGGTGATTCCTTCGTAGATGTTTCGAAGTCCATCTTCGCGGAGCGTTTTCATTCCTAATTCCTGAGCTTTTTGCTTGAGAACAACTGTTGCTGCCCGATTCGAAACAAGCTCCCGGATAGGATCGGACATGTCGAGCAGCTCAAAAAGTCCCTGTCGACCTTTGTATCCGGTATCGTTACAGGTGTCACAGCCCTGGCCGGTATAAAATTCCTTGCCGCCAACATCGGACGGAGTCAGGCCGATTTGTTCCAGAACTGCTTCGCTCGGTGGATAGGCAACGCGGCAGTCCGGGCAGATCCGGCGGAGAAGACGTTGTCCTAACACACCTTCAAGAGTGGCTGCCACAAGAAACGGTTCGCAACCCATGTCGACGAGTCGTGTCACAGCACCCGGCGCATCGTTCGTGTGGAGGGTACTTAGCACGAGGTGACCGGTAAGAGATGCCTGAATCGCGATTTGCGCTGTCTCAAGATCCCGCATCTCTCCCACCAGAATCCGGTCGGGATCCTGACGCAAAAAGGCACGAAGTACTTTCCCGAAAGTTAGACCGATTGCTTCCTGAACCGGCACCTGAATAATTCCGTCGATTTCGTATTCCACCGGGTCTTCGGCGGTGAGGAGTTTACTGTCAATCGTGTTAACTTTCCTCAAACAAGCGTAAAGAGTAGTCGTCTTTCCTGCACCGGTTGGTCCGGTACAAATAAAGATACCGTTCGGCTTTACGATGGTTTCCTCGATATATTCGAAAATTGCAGGAGGCAGGTTTAGCATCTCCAGGTCGAGATTGGCGTTGGATCGGTCCAACACCCGCAATACAACACTCTCTCCGTAAACTGTGGGCAGAGTTGAAACCCGCATATCGATCTTTTTCCCATGTACTTCCTGGCTGATCCTGCCATCCTGAGGAAGTCGGGTCTCGGCAATATTGAGAGAAGACATCACCTTGATCCGCGAAATAATCGCGGCTTTGAGGTGCTGCGGCGGAGGTGCCATTTCATAAAGCGCCCCGTCGACTCGATAACGGATTTTGAAGTCATCTTCGAAAGGCTCGAAGTGAATATCCGACGCTTTTTCCTTAATTGCCTGGTAAAGCACAAGGTCGACATAACGGATGATCGGGGCGGAATTCGATTCCTCCTCGGCATCCTCTGCACTCATCTGGGCGATTTCAGCCTGGATCTGACCCAGCGGATCATTGACTCCACCGGAATCGCCGCCGCCTTCACCGCCTTCGGTCGAACTGCCCCCACCGCCATAAAAGCGCTTAATCAATTCCTCGACCTGCTCGGGCGGGGCTACAGCGGGTAAAATATTCGCATTAATCGCAAATCCCAATTCCTCAATATTCTGGGGATCCAGCGGATTGAGAAAAACCACTTCGAGGCCCTGCTCGGTAATTTGTATCGGGATACATTTGTAGAGCTTTGCCATTCCTGCCGGCAGGGTGGCGAGAATCTGTGGATGCGGTTCAAATTCGGCCAGATTGTAGTAATTGCCGCCGATATCGTGGGCAATTAACTGGAGCAGCTGCTCCCTTTCTATCACCCCGTATTGCTCAATCGCCAGGGTGGGTTCAACACCGCTTTCCCTGATGGCTGAAATATATTGGTCTCGCTGACTGTCGTCGAGCAAACCGCGGGAAATTAAGAGATCGATAACGCTTTCTATCGTCATAGTATTCGTAAAGTTAAGGATTAATCGGAGTCTGCCATGGTTACCCGCATAACCTCCGATGCGGTTGTCAAACCGGAGAGGACTTTACGGATTCCATCCTCCCGCAAGGTTCTCATCCCCAACTGTCGGGCGCGCTTTCTCAATTCCGGTGTCGACTGATCCCCGTTGATCAAGAGTCGCACCTCTTCGTTAATATTGAAAATTTCAAATAAACCGATTCGACCCCGGTAGCCTGTCATTCGGCAGTTCCGGCAACCTTCACCCTTGATCAGGTTGGCTCCTGTGAGCTGGTCGGAGGTCAAATTGAGGGCTCTCAATTCTTTTCCGGTGAGTTCTGCGGGGGCACCGCAATCTTTACACACGTGTCTGACCAGTCGTTGCGCCATGATTGACCGAACCGCACTCGCGATCAGGAATTTTTTCACTCCGATATCGGCGAGACGAGCCACTGCGGAAGGCGCATCATTGGTGTGAAGGGTGCTGAACACAAGGTGCCCTGTCAAACTCGCGTTGATCGCGATCGAAGCTGTTTCCAGATCTCGAATCTCCCCAATCATGATGATGTTCGGCGCTTGTCGCAAAATCGCCCGGAGAGCGGCTGCAAACGTCATGCCGATACTTTCCTTCACCTGAACCTGGTTGATTCCGGAGAGCAAATATTCCACCGGGTCCTCCACCGTAATTATTTTCCGGTCCGAGGTGTTGATCGCGTGAATACAGGAATAAAGCGTAGTTGTCTTACCGGAACCGGTGGGACCGGTAACCAGAAGAATTCCGTCCGGCAGGCGAATCAACTCTTCCAGGACAGCCTGGTCATCAGTAAAGAATCCGATTTTATCGAGACCCAGCGACAGGGAGCTTTTGTCGAGAATACGCATAACGATACTCTCCCCGGTTGTGGTCGGTACAGTGGAAACACGAAGATCGAGTTCGCCTTTGCCGAAGGTGGCCTGAATCCTGCCATCCTGTGGGAGACGTTTCTCGGCCACCGACATTGAGCCGGACATAATCTTCACCCGGCTGACTATGTTGCCCAGAAGTTCTTTGGGGTGCTCCTGGACCTTGTGCAGGGCACCGTCAATGCGATAGCGAACCCGCATTTCATTTTCCATCGGTTCGATGTGAATATCCGATGCTTTTGCCTGATACGCTTCCTGAAGGATTTGATATACCATCCGGATCACCGGGGCATCGTCACCTTCCGCAGCTTCACCACCCATGCTGATGGCTTCCTCCCCGAGGGACTTCATCTGCGAGGCATCCAATTCCGCGCCAAAGTGTTCGACGATCAAAGTTTCAATGGCGGACTTCGTTCCGCAAACAAACTGGGGCTCCATTGGCAGCACGTGGCGAACGGAATCAAGGGCGTCAAAATCCAATGGATCAGTAACCGCTACGACCAATTCGTGCCCGGAGTTCACAATTGGGATCACCTTGAAACGAGCCGCCGCATCCGCCGTGATAGCCCGAACTGCTGCGGGGTCAATTTCCGGTATTTTAAGAAGATCGACAAATTCCATCCCGGAATTCACCGCCAGCGTCTGTGCGACATTTTCTTCTGAAACTTTGCCCTGCGAGACCAAAGCCTCCAAAAGGGTTTGTCCCGATTTTTTCTGATGGGTGGCATCTTCGATCTGTGTGTCGTCGAGAAGGGATGCCTCCTTCAGCAGTTCAATGAGATATTTTTCGTTCGCGTACAAAACTCAATCCTGGATTTTCACTAATGTTAGGGTGGCTGACTGGATGAATCCAGAACAAAAGTCTCCCATTTGGTTACATTAACAGGAACTCTTGCAGCTTTGCTGAAATTAGAACAAACCCAGGGAGTTCAGGAAAGCAAAATCGATTCGAAATCGAAAAAAGACACTATTTGACGGAAAATGTGTACGTACCGTCACTTCCAGCGGTGACATTGGGAGGGAATCGAAGGATTTCGAAGAAATCATAGCCCTCTTTCAGGTTCGCCCAAAAGGTGTCATAGGCAGGATATTTTCCAATCTGTGGATCCATTCTTTTGTCATCCATTCGAAACGGAAAACAGTGCACCCGGAAGAACGGCTGTCCGTTTTTTAAAGCGGCGGCAGCGATCGTAAAGACTTCTTCAATGGCACCGTCGGTCAGTGCAAAACTGCTGTTGGAAACACACTTGCCATGCACTAATACATCGTCGCCGGTTCGCCCCCTGGAGTGATCGAGCAAATTGGGGTATCCGATATCAAATCCGAGATGATACCGGGTTTCGGCAACCATCCTTCCCGGGGTGACAAAGTAAAAACCCTCCGGTGCCTGTCGGTCACCTTCCCGGGTTTTCGGGCCGGGCCCGCCTGATCGTTTGCAGATTCGGTACACACGGAACAGGGAGAATTCCTGGCGGCCTTCCGGTTGGACCCAAAGTTCCAGCTCATTTTCCTCTTTGAAAATCCGGCAAAACACCGGATCGCCGAGTCGCAGCCCGAGGCCGTTCATCTCCCGTGAGATCCGTGTGGAGTGACGGGCTGCTGCAGCCAGGGAAACCTTGCTTTCCGGAACGATTCCCCGTTGCGGCCTTCCTGTCAGGGCGCGGGCTCCGGTGGCGACGCTTTTGACAACTCCCTTTGAAGCGGCTCGTTTTGATGAAGAATTTACCGGCCGTGGCCTGCGGATCCTTATCTCAGAAAACTGCCTTTTTTTTCGCCGGTCTTCACCTAAACCGGGCACAAAAGGATTGTTACCCGCTCCCGACTCCTGATTTGCCTCAGGCAACCAGTCGCTGACCAGCCACGGGACGCCAATCACCGCGCAGATAAACAGGATTCCAGCCATTGATCGGAGGGACATAATTCTCCGAAACTAGTTTAGTTTTATTAAAAATCAACCTATTGAAGCGAATTTAGCGGGGTTTTTATAAAAGAAATAAAAATACCGCCGGGTTTTTACCAATTTAACAGTCTCTAACCAATGAAATTCTGCGAAAAATGCGCAGGCTTTTCAAGT
>JARGOZ010000284.1:2751-6494 GCA_029213025.1 Verrucomicrobiales bacterium | reverse complement strand
AAGCGAGATCGATGCCGAAAAAACCGTCTGTGAAGAATCTCACAGCTCCCGGAGCGGTCAAGAAAGTCGGTCTCCCCACCAAGAAACCTTTGGAAGCCGTTCCCGTGGCTGTAGCAACTCCAGCCGATATAGGCAGCGCCGGTGCAGCAACGGTCAAGCTTGCCCAGACTCCGCCACGGCCATCCACGAAACTGGGATCTCCACCACCTCCGGCGGTTAAACTTGCGCCTCCCGGAGCACCTTCGGCCACGCCTCCCGGAGCCCCTCCGGCAGCAAAACCGCCAGGAGCGCCTCCCGCAACACCTCCCGCCGCAACGAAACTTCCTACCGCTCCACCGGTGAAAAAGCTGGCGCCTCCGGGATCCGCTGATGCCGCCCCCGCTTCGGCCCCTCCTTCGGGAGCCCCGCCGACTCCAGCGGTAAAACTAGCGACTCCGGGTGCTCCGCCGGCACCTGCTGCTAAAGTCCCTGCTCCGGGCGCGCCCCCGGCACCTCCGGCTAATGTCTCTGCTCCGGGTACTCCTCCCGCGCCAGCACCTGCACTTGGTACTCCTCCCGCGCCAGCTCCGGGCGGAATTGCACTGAATCCTACCGGACCTCCGCCGCCGTCAAAGAAACTGTCGGTACCCGTGAAGAAAGTGGCTCCGAAACTCAATATTCCCGACAAAGAGGAATAGCGGGATCATTTGAGTAGTTTCCGGTTCTTTTCCAGCTTCCCGGCATAGGGAGGCTGGATCTTAAACACGTCTTTGATAAACCAACGCCGACTGACCGGACGCTGGTAGGTAAAAGAATCAAAACCGAATTTTCCGCGGTATCTACCCATTCCGCTGCTGCCCACCCCGCCAAAAGGCAATTCCAGATTTGATGTCTGCTTGCCCGCGTCGTTGATCCCCACTGACCCGGAGGGCAAAGCTTCAGTAAACTTTCCGGTAAACCGGGAACTTCGCGAAAACAGATAGAGAGCCAGAGGATGCCCGCGCGCCTTCAGTCTTTCGATAATTTCCTCTTCGGAGGAGAATGTCATCACCGGCAGCAATGGTCCGAAAATCTCTTCCTGCATCAGAGAACTGTTCCAATCCGGTTGAGGCACAACCCTCGGAGCAAAGTAGAGCGCTCCGGGATCATCTTCCCCCACTTTTAGAGCGCTATTCCCCGCTCCGTTTAGCAATTTCTGTAACCGCTCATAGTGAGTCTGATTGACGATTTTCGCCATGTCGCTTTTTCCGTTACCCGAATAAAACTGTGAAATCTCCCCGAAAATCAATTGCACCAGTTCCTCTTTGATCTCCTCGCGGGCCACCACAAAATCAGGAGCAAAACAGGTTTGTCCGGCATTGAAAAATTTCGCAGAAACGATGCGGTTTGCTGTCATTTTCAGATCAACATCGGCGTCAACAACTACGGGACATTTGCCGCCCAGCTCCAGAACAGCCGGGGCCAGATTTTTCCCGGCCGCCTGTCCGACAATCCGTCCCACTTTTTCTGAACCGGTAAAAAAGACAAAATCCACTGGTTCTGCAAGCAGCCGGGTCGAAACTTCGGATCCTCCGAATACCACCGTGACATGCCGGGGGTCAAAAGCTTCCTCAATGATTTCCCGCAGGATTTCCGCGGTGGCCGGAGCCAGTTCCGACGGCTTTATGATCGCACAATTCCCGCCCGCTACAGCAGCAATCAATGGTGCGATCGACAACTGAAAAGGATAGTTCCAGGGCGAAATAATTAAGGAACAACCAAAAGGCTCCCTGCGAATTTCGTTGCGGACCGGAAAATGATAAAAGGGTGCCCCCGCCCGTTTCGGTTTCGCCCATTTCCGGAGTTTTTTACGAAACAGTCGAATCTCCGATTTAATGAAGTACAGCTCGGACAAATAGGCTTCAATCCCGGGCTTCCCCAAATCGATAGATAACGCAGAGAGAATCCGGTCCTCCCTCTTTTCAATAGAAGCCTCCAACCTTTCCAGGCTGTCGAGACGTAACTCAAGGGCTTTGGTTTTTCCTGAGTCAAAAAAGGTGGCCTGGTTCGACCTTATTTCCGCAATTTCCATAGGCTTAGCCACCTACAGTGCGTGCTTTTTCGCTTTACACCACTGCCAGTGAATCATCTTAACTGTTTTTCTCCCGGGTCAAACCCTCGATCACTTCCGCTGAAATCAATTCTTCGTCAAGGAAAAGGTCCGTGAGAGCCGCCCGCGTATCGATGGGGTGATACCTGGTTTTCGCAGCTGGTCGGAGAAGGATTTCCCGAAGTTGAAGCATGCTTCGGCCTCCCGACTGGGCGTCATAGGAATTGAATGCGATTCGGTATCTTTTCGCGGGAATAACCGGATTCCCTTCAGCTGTCCTGAGATTTCGCACTCGACGGATCCGGGCCTCCGAATCCCATTCCGTTTTCAGCGAAAATCCAACCAGCCGTCTTTTGCCAAAACCTTTGCTAAAAGCTTCTTCAAGTATAGCTGTTAGCTGCTCCCCGCTCAACTCAGCTGTCACGATTCTGTTTTCATATGGAATGATCTCCCAGATATCCGCGAGAGTCTTTGGTCCGGCATTTAGTGATTCATCCGAGAATGCTCCATGGATGACACCGTCAACCTTCTCACCTTTTTTCCCAAGTGCGTAGATCATCCCGGCTGCAATAAGAGACTGCGTATCCGCACCGAAATCGTCGAAATGGCCTTCAGAAAGTTCTGCATCCAGTTTCCCGACCATCGATCTGAGAGATTTATCTGACTTTTCCCGATACGGTGCCGTGATTTGCTCAACGAGAGGATCGTCTTTCACCCTTTGATCCATCAACACAGTTTGCGCGTTTCGACGAATCAGTTTCGTGCCCTCTTTGAGAAAAGTCAGATCGACCTTTCCCGCCCAGATTCCGTAGTAGCCCGCCTGGGTAAAAAGTGTATCCCCAATCAGAGTTGAAGGCCGGTCTCTGTGAGTATGACCGGCGATGTAGAGATCAATCTCAGGGCACTCGCCGACGATTCGATTAACCTGGTTGGCGTAATCATCTTCATCGTAACGCTTCAGGCCCATATGCCCGGCGGCGATGATGCAATGAACGCCCTGATCCTGCAATGAACCGATTGCCTTTTTCGTTTCGATCAACGGGTCAAGAGCACGAATCGAGCCTAACTGTCCCTTGTTCAACCAGAAAGGCAGTCCGGGAGTCGTAATACCAATGATTCCTACTTTTATCCCGGCAAATTCTTTTACCATCGACGGAACCAAATTGGCATAAGGCCCGCTTTGATGATGCCTATGGCCGGCGGCATGACCGTCCATACTGAGATTGGCACTCATCACCGGCATTTGAGATTTTTCCACAGCTGATCGAAACACCTCTTCGCCCCAGTCAAAATCGTGGTTTCCCGCCACCCAGGCATCGTAGTTCGCTGCGTTTAACAGCTCAACCATCAGAGAGCCTTTGGTTGCCAGAGATACATGGGTTCCCTGATAGAGATCACCAATATCGATAACCAGGTGATTGGGATTTGATTTCCGCCACTTTCTGATTTGGGAAAGACACCGGCCAAAACCGCCGACATTACTTTCTCCGTTGTAAGTGCTTGTCGGAGTAATGTGACCATGAAGATCGGTTGTGTGACAGATTGAAATCCGGACAGTTTCGTCGTCCGGCGGCATGTAGACATCATCTCCGAATGTCGAATTTACAACCCATCCTGTAGACGCACACAGCGAAGTGGAAAGAAAGTGTCTGCGTTTCATCGGCGGAGCCTACAT
>JARGOZ010000284.1:0-2741 GCA_029213025.1 Verrucomicrobiales bacterium | reverse complement strand
GTCGACCGTATTTCGGTAGCCCGTTTTTATCGGGAGTTCAGCCATTTCCGCTGCATCCGGATCATTGATTCTTCGGTGGTCACCTTTTCCAGATCATTCGCTTCAATCCAGGCCAAATCGTGCGATTCTTCACTCACTACGAAGTCGCCATCGCCATCATGCCTGACTACGAAGCGGATATCGTAATGATAATGAGCCGGTTCGTCTTTTCGGGCCGGGATCAGGTGAATATCC
Source organism: Verrucomicrobiales bacterium (assembly GCA_029213025.1). Taxonomy (GTDB): domain Bacteria; phylum Verrucomicrobiota; class Verrucomicrobiia; order Verrucomicrobiales; family DEV007; genus Arctic95D-9. The sequence goes on along the minus strand of JARGOZ010000284.1, from coordinate 2,507 downwards.
ATATCGAATATTCCGGGTTCTGCCCGCAGTTGACCCAGCCCCGACTCTTCCTTTGCCTCCTGCAGAGCCACAGCTTCGATATCGGGATTACCATCAGCATGGCCACCCAACTGCACCCAAATGTTCAACTTTCTGTGATGGGTCAGCAAGACGCGTTTTCCCTGCCGGTCCACCACCCAGGCGCTGCCAGTGATATGCCCCTCCCGAAGAGATCTCTCGAAGCAGTCGGGACAGCGCCCGATAAACTCACGAAACTTTGCAACCGTTTCCGCCTCGCCTGGATGCGCAGCTGCATAGATCTGAATCAGATCGAGAAGAGGAGCGCGGTGCATCCCGTCTATCGCTGGATGATAACGAGATCTCCCAAAGACGTTTTCCCGAAATAATGTCTCGCGGCACTCCAAGGCAGACGAATACAGCCGTGAGAAGCGGCATAACCCGGACAATTCCCTACGTGCAGACCAAAATCCCGGCAGCTCAAACGCTGAAAATAAGGCATCGATGAACCGTAAATACTGGAGGTATGATGCCGGTTTTTCTGCGTAATCGCATAGGTCCCCGGAGGCGTTCTGTATCCCGATTTACCAGTCGAACAGGCCGATGAATAGGTTTGCACCCCGTTTTCGTAAAATGTCACTCTTTGGCTCGACAGATCGATGACAATCTTACGCGGCTGGACATCCGGATCCCTGCCGTAGATAATCTGCATCATTCGCACATCAGAGTACCAGGCCGCTATCGAGATCGGATACATGTATTTCCTCGTCGTGTGGTTTTTGGCTCCCGCGTTGACCAGAGCCTGAGCGACTTCATGATTACGTTTTACCGCAGCCATCATAAGCGGGCGAACATTTCGATCATAGCGAAGCGCTCTGCGGAAGGTGGAACTCTCATCAAACGCATCGATAAACGAACTCCTGGCAGGAGCCGGTTCGATCACATTGACATCAACCCCGGCATCGACAAGCGCAACAGCGACGTTATCCATTTCGTTAGCAATCGCCCAACCGAGCAAAGAATGCCCGTCTTTGGCAAAGCCATCACCCAATACAGCCCCGGACTGGATCAGCGCATAGGCTGTATCGGCATCCCCGGTGCGAACCGCTCTTGAAACCCAGGATTCCCCCTGGTCATACATCGGATTGGGGTCCGCGCCGGCATCGAGAAGCGGTTCGAGTAGATTGTACCGCTGCTGATTAAGTGCGTATTCCAGCGGATCATCACCTTTAGGACCTTTCTTCAACGGATCGCCGCCGTTCTTTAAAATAACTTCCACGAGATCATCCTGATTAGTCAGCAGAGCTCCCCAGAGATTATCTCCGATATGCGCACCGGCATCGAGCAAGGTCCGGACGGTTTCAATTGCACCGTCGGCAACCGCCACGTCCATGACTCTTTTATTCGAACCTTCCAAATCAATTTCCGGATCTACTCCGGCATTTAAAAGCAGATTCATCGTCGGATTATCTCTCCGGCGGTACGCTGTCGCGAACATTTCGGAAGGATAAATTTCCGCCCCGTTTTCAACCAATGTCCGGGTCAAAGCAGTATTGCCGGTCTCTACAGCATATTGCAATGCGGTCTTCCCGGCTTCGTCCGTGGTATTGACGTCCGCATTTTGACCGATCAGAAAATCAATCATCCGGTAGTCCTCATCTTTCACGGCAGTCATCAACAGCGTGTCGCCGTTTTTGAACTTCGTATCCACCGGGATACCGTTTGCCAAAAGGGTCAGAAACCAGTCATGATCGCCGTTTTCCATAGCTTCCGCGATGAGATGATTTCCACTGTCACCTTGCCGGTCGAGCTCAGTCCCGTGCTGCAGTGCAATATCTCTCATTCTGCCATCCTGCCCCGCCAGAGCGATTTCCAAAATATCCTGACCGTCCACGGAGACGTTTACATCCGCCCCTTTGTCGAGGAGGAAGGTCATTTCGTCGTATTCATTTTCCAAAGCAGCTTCCAGAAGCAGCGGCTTCCCGGTTACTCCGGTCACCGAAATAGAGGCGCCCTGCGAAACGAGGCGGTCCATCAATTCAAGATTGTCTTCATCCGCAGCCAGAGCCAGAGGCGAATGCGGCTGTGATCCGCGGGCATTTACATCGACACCTTTGCTGAGGAGATAATCGCGCAATCCGTCGTCATCTCTCGTCATGGCATCGATCAGGTAAGGAAGCCCGGGCTCCCTCTCGGTATTGATATCGGCACCCAACTGATCGACCAGCCGGTTGGCCAGTAGATAGTCATTTGCGTTCAGCGCTCTCTTCAAAGGAGTCATTCCGTCGGCTTTCGTTGCCACGTCGACGGTCTTTTTTACCTGGTCCCGGCGCAGCAACACTTGATCCAAAGCATCTTGATCACCCGTTTGAATGGCTGCATGCAGTGGCGTCAAGCCGGTTTCGTCGATTCCGCCAAAACTGATTCCCGCCGTATCGTAATTTTCAAACAGGGCCAGTTTGCCTTCCCGCACGGCTTTAATGATTCCGCCGATGTTTGCCTGTAAGCCG
>JARGOZ010000283.1 GCA_029213025.1 Verrucomicrobiales bacterium | reverse complement strand
GCAGCCACGTCGTGGCCGGGAGAACCCACCATTCGGCCACCGGGAAGACACAGCTCAAAAACTGTCTTCTTCAGGTCCATACGGTTAAACTTGTGTTTCGTCATAGCTTGTATATTGTAACGATTGCAAATAACGTTGCAACAGAAATTATGAGCCAGCAAATTCGTATTCCTGCAAGCGCCGTTTCCGAGTTGGAGTGGGTCGAGAAGATGGACTGGGACGAAGGGGTAACTCTCACGGCTTTAATCGATTGGATAAACGAGGTCGTGGAGATGTATCGGCCTGATGATCAGGATTCCCGGTCGAGTCCCAACTTCACTGCCCGGTCGTTCCGTCACTACCAGACTCTTGGGTGTATCGATTCACCAAAGCGGGTCGGTAAACAGGCGAGATACGAATTTCGCCATTATCTCCAGGCATTGCTGATTCGAAAATTGTTGTGGGAGCGGGTCTCCTCCGGGCAAATCGCTGCGCTTTTGGCGGGCAAATCGAACGAGGAATACAAATCGCTGCTCTTCGAAGGGATTTCCATTATTCCGGCTGAATCCGGGGATAAACCGGATACTTCCACGCAGACATGGTCGCGAACCAGGATCTCTGACGGCGTGGAACTCCACATCGCCAGCGATTGCCGGGGGCCGCTGGAGGAGGAGAGGATTCAGGCAATCCTCGAAGCGGTGGAGAAACGCTTGCGGGCGCTTTGACCAATCGCTACGAGTCGGCTTCGGCCTGCATCTTCGCAAATTCCGTCGCTTTTCTCTGGATTTCATCCGGGGAAGGGAGCGATTCAAGATCCAGTTCCGCGAGAACCTCGGCAGGTATGATTCCGGATTGTTGGAGCTTGGTTAAACAACGCTTTCTTTCATTGAGAGCTTTGTCGGGGCTGCGTTCTTTGGAAAAACGCGATTTGGCCTTTTCGCTACGGGTTCGCAGGCTCGCATAGATGTCCCCGCCGAGAAGAGACGTGATATCCACTTTCATCTTTTCCCTGGCGACGTCGGTTTCAGCCACTTCCGCTCCGTTGATCGGGCCGCTGGAATATTTCGGAAACATGATGGCTACTTCCGGACAAACCCGCGAGCAGGCTGGACAGTTGGTTTTACAATTGTCGTTATTCTGCACCTGAATCTGTTTTTCCTCATCGACTCCATAAACGTCGAAAAGGCAAAAACTGAGGCACTGCATGCAGTTAGTACAGCGATCGTAATCGATGACCGGAAACCAGGGTTTCCAGGCGCCCTGTTCGCCTGGAGAATTGAGGCCTTCTCCGTCACCGGCGCGCTTTTGCTCGACCAGGGTGATGATCGTCTCCGTATCGAGGCCGGTGATATCTTCGGTATCAATTTCAATGCGAGTTTCGCGGGAGGTTACCTCGGGGGAATTGCCTTCAAAGTCTCCAAGAATTAGCACCGGAATGTCACCGGATGGATTGGATAAATTTCTGCCACCGTCTTCGGTCACCCGGGTCACCGAATAGCCTTTATCGAGAAGGGTTCGGGTAACTTCACGGCGGCGTTCTGTCGCGAGACTGGTGGCTCCGTTCCCTTCGAAAAGTATGATCTGGTAGGGATAAGTGTCGTTTTTCATAGGTCACTTCAGGACTTTTTTGCAGATTTCTTCGGCGGATTCCTCCCTCATATTGAGCACTTCAACCCGGTCTTCGGGGAAATCGACGCCGGCGCTGTGAAACAGCCATTTTACGGCCCGGTGATAGCAGGCCACAATTTGAACCGGTTCGTCGCCTTCGAGAAGTTCGGTGATCCGCGGGTCTTTCCGGGCGGACATTTCGCACAGGTCGGAAACGGTGTCGAAAGACTCCCCGGATTCACACAATTGATCAAGCACCTCGTCCTTAGTGGCCTTGGGAACGGTTTGTGCGAATGCACATCGGCAGTAGAGGATTCTGGGCTTGGGTTCGCTCATTAAACAGGGTACAATCCGTGATTCAACAGGGTACGGTCTAACACTGTACCCTGTTGAATGCAGCGTAATCGCTAGCCTGGAGATTTCAATGATGTGATTGCGGGGCCTTTGCTTGAACTTGACTACTGATTCGTCGAATTGCGAATTCGGGCTATATTCTCTGAGATATGAAGCGATTTTTCTTAATCATCCTGTTGTTTGTATTCGCTGTGCCGGTCAGGGCCGGTGAGATTAAGCCGGACACGAAACAAGTGATTCTCGGTATCGCGGACAACTGGAATTCCTCCTACGTGACGCTGGCCCACTATGAAAGAGGTCCGTTTGGCAAATGGGTGCGGGTAGGCAAGTGGAGCGGGCGTCTGGGCAGGAATGGTCTCGCCTGGGGGATCGGGTTACATGACATCCCGGCTGGGGCGAAGATGAAAAAAGAGGGTGACGGGCGGACTCCGGCGGGAATTTTCGACATAGGGCTGGGGGCGTTTGGTTATGCGCCTTCGATCAAGAAGAAACCGACACTGTTTTACCACCAAATCACTTCCCGGAGTCTGTGGTATGAAGATACTTCTTCACCGTATTACAACTCGTTTCGAATCATTGATCATGAACCCTCTACCACATCCGAGAAAAAGGCTCAGATGAAGCAGGGCGACTATGCGCATGCCTTGAAACTGTTTATTGCACACAACGCTCCGCCCAACGCCCGTCCGGGGCTGGGGTCTTCAATCTTCTTTCACATTTGGCGGGAAAACGGCGGGAAACCGACGGCGGGTTGCACGACGATGGCGGAGCAGAATTTGAAGGCGATGATCTCCCACATCGATCCCCGAAAGAATCCCCGCTATGTGCTGCTGCCCAAATCGGAGTATGAGAGGCTCAAGCCGGACTGGTTGCTTCCCTAATCCCAAACGAAATGCCTGAGGCGGAGCTTTTCCGCTTTCCGGGCGGCTTCACTGGCCCGGGCTCCACTCCGCTGAGACAGTATTTCGGCGATTTTTACCGCGCCTTTCCAGTCTTTATTTTTCTCCAAAATTTCCATCGCTGCAAATCCTGCCCGGAACAGCCAGATATTTTCCTCGATTGGAGAACTGCCAATCTGAGGAGCCGAGTATTCTTTGGATTCCCGGACGAGGGATTGATAAATTTCCAGAGCGACATTTTCCCGTCCGAGAATTTCAAGGCATTTGCCCCTCCGGACTGACGCCTGATACCGCCACGCCCGCGTTGCTTTGGTGTCACGGGCTACTCCGGTGAATTCATCGGCAGCACTGGCGAGTAATTCGGGGTCTCCGCCTTCGGCGAGAGCTTTGAGGAAAACGGCGTAGCCTTTGTCGCAGCCTGCGGCGATCCGCAGGTCGGACTCGATAATTTCGTTCGTTTCCAGAATTTCGTCGAGAACTGCGATTGCTTCATCAAATTGATCCTGTTTCAGGAGATTGATGGCTTTTTGGTGACGGGCGTGATGAGCCAGATTTCCTCCAGCTGCGATCACCTCATCCCAGTTTTGTGATTCCGGTGCAAAATCCGGTTCAAGAAACTCCCGCGCTTTTGCCGCAAAGAAGAGAGCTGTTTCACGGTGGATACTGTTGGGAAAATCCCGCGCCACAAGGAGGAATGCCTCTTCTGCGGCCTCAAATCGACGCTGCTGGTAAAACTCGGTAGCCAGAAGCATACTGACCTCCGGGCGCAGGGAGGAATAGGGCCACTCGACGAGAAAAGCGGTGGCTTTCTCCAGCGTTTTGTTAGAGCCGGGATCCAGAAGTTCCGCCCAGACCTTCGCGTAGCTGAGTCGTTCCTTGCGCGGGAGGGAAAGTTCCACTTTGTCCAGCTCCTTGAAAAATTCTTTCGCGGCTGTCGGTTGCGGCGGCACCTGATTGAGATGCATTTCCGCGAGGGCCAGTTTGGCGTCCACTACTGAAGTGTGTTCCGGGTAACTCGATATAAATTTGGAAAGCAGGCTGAAAGCAACAGGGCTGGCTTTTGAAGCGTAGAAGAGACCGCCGAGAAACAGGAGATCCGCATGCATAGCTGAAGCGACACTGCCGTCTTTAGCGAAATCTTTTTCGATCCGGGTAAAGGTGTCATTGTCACCTTCGTAGAGAGCCGCAATCGCCGAATTAAACAAAGCCTGATCTTTTTGCCTGCCTTTCAGTTGGTTGGAAATTTCGAGAAAGGTCTTTTTCGCCGTACTGAATGACTCCTGTTGAAACTGTTTCACGGCCGAGGCAAAATCGATGTATTGCCTCAGTTCTGCCGAGTCACCGAAGTTTTCGCCCAGTTTAATCTTCATCGCCAGGTCTGGACGGATTGAGCCCAGCATCAGCCTCGCTTCATGCGCCAGAGAATGGTTTGAATGCTGGTAGATAAACCCGAGGAGTTTCTCGACGAGATATTCTTCGTTTGGATCTGAATCGATTAATATACTATAATATTTCGCCGCCATCTGCCGGTTGGGGAAAGAGGGGTTTTCCGCCCAGAGGTCAAATTGAGTGGCCAGCACTTCTCTCTCGTTCGCTGACGCAATTTGCATCAGAACATCGAATAAAGGGTAAATCGTCGAGGAATCCTGCGCTGTATCGATCAGATTGAGTACGAGGGTGACCGCTTCCAGCGATTTTCCCGAACCGGTGAGGCAGCGCGCTTTCAGTATCGCCACCCTGGTATAGAATTCTTCGGGTTCGCCTTTCCAACCGGCAGCCATGTCGCAGTAGGAGAGAGCTTCCGACCACCGGTTCGTTTCATAGGCTATACCGGCGAAGAACCAGGCTTCGGCGGCATTGGTAGGGATTTCGAAGTCGGGAAAAAGCATGCGGTAGGCACGCTCGGAAGCACTGTTTCTTACAAGGGCATGAGCCTGCAGAATTGACATCTCCCTGCGGGTCTTCCTCGTAGCCCCGGCAGCGAGTTCCTTAAATATCCGGGAACCTTCTTCGTAGAAACCTGTATCCAGCATGGCAAGCGCCGCCCATTTCCGGGTTTCGCCGGTAAGATCCAGCGTGGCTACTCCCCTATACCAGGCAACGGCGGTTTGTTTATCGCCGTTTCTATACCAGGATTCGATTAACCGGGCCGCGACAACTTTCCGGTTAAAGCTGTTGGTTTCATTGCCAAGTAGAGACCATGCATCCTGGAAGTTTACCGCAGCAGCACTGAAATCACCTTCCGCAAAGGCTTCGCAGCCATCCCGAAACGACTCGCTGTCGATAAGATTTGTTTGCGCATCGACCGAGAGAACCAATGCCGCGAGGCCGGGCATGATAATCAGCGCAACTCGCCGACACGGAATCATGCTGTTGATACTTCTTTAACAAATTCAGCAATCTTTGCGTCGGGATCGTCAGAAGATTCGGCACTCCAAACGGTCCGCAGGAAATCGGCCGGTGAAATGTCGTGAGTAGCCAGAAATTGACGATCACCGCCACAGCCGAACATGATATCGGGATCAAGGATGCCTTGTAATTTTCCCCGTGCTTTCGCGATAATTCTAGGGAGCCACACTATGCCCTCCAGTTCTGCCTTTTTAGGCGGTAGACTGTCCGGAGTAATATCCTTTTCCCCACTGGCTGTGGAATTCATCCGATACAGAAAGTAGTCTCGACGCGCCGCTGCAATAAGTAGTGCGGATTCTATAGATGGATCGCCATAGTCCACGTGATCTTCTACAAAGTCGAAAAACTCCCGTTCTCTGTAGCCGATAGATTTGAGAAATTCGAGATCACCGTCGGTGTAGTAGGTAGTGAAATCTTCATTACCGGATTTGTATTTGGACAGACACTTATTGAATAGCGCGACAAATTCTTTTTCCCAGGAATAGTTATTACCGTTTTTGGGTTTTTCGGCACTTAAATCAAGCATTTTTCGAATCGGCGCTTCCGCTCTCTTTCGGAGTTCTTCATCCAATGTTACCTCGGGTTGCAGGTCTTTCAGGCATTGGTAAAGTTTTTCCAGCGTGTTCATTTTCATGAACCGGCACTCTGCACAGGCGCAGTGGTCTGTAGGCCCTGCAATGAGATTTTTGTCGGGGCATTCTTTGCGAAGACGGTGCAGCATACCTGCTTCGGTTACCACGATGATGTTTTTTGATTCGGACTCGCGGCAGAAATGTACCATTTTTTCCGTCGAGCAAATTTCATCGGCCAGGAGGCGGACTGCTTTGGTGCATTCCGGATGAGCTACCACTGCGGCATCAGGATACTCCTCTTTGATTTTTGAAATACTTTCGCGGGTAAACTCAACATGCAGATAGCAATTGCCCTCCCAGAAGTCCATTTCGCGACCGGTCTGGCGGGAGACCCATTCTCCTAAATTTTGATCGGGAGCAAACAGAATCGGCCGGTCTTTGGGTGCGGCTTCAACGATGCGGATCGCGTTGCCACTTGTACAGATCACATCGGAGAGTGCCTTCACAGCCGCTGAGGAATTGATATAGGTAATTACGTAGTAATTTTTGTCAGCATTGTCTTTCAGAAACTGCTCCAGTTTGTCCGCCGGGCAGGACTCCTCCAGAGAACATCCCGCATCTCTATCGGGTAACACCACGGTCTTCCCGGGGTTGATGATTTTGGCTGTTTCCGCCAT
>JARGOZ010000021.1:45162-62079 GCA_029213025.1 Verrucomicrobiales bacterium | reverse complement strand
ATTGCCTTGCCGCTAACGCGGCTTCAATGCCTTCTCATATAATCTGTTGAATACGAGACTGTACCCTGTTCAGTCCGGGATTGTACCCTGTTGAATGAAGAAAAGGGGTAAGTTGCTGGTGCCGCGCTGTCGGAGGAACCGTGGAGCATGACCACGGCACCAGCAACGGTCCTTTCGGACACATTAAGCAGAGACTATACGTTCTCTGTAATGTGTTAAGACTTCACGACGAATAAAGAAGTCACAAAATATCAGCCGTTTTCGGCGTAATTTTGCAGCGGGGTTTTGCCCCGGTTTACCTGACCAATCAGCGTGCTGTTGGGAACTACCAGATATAGACCGTTATCTGATTCGAGACGGGTGGCAACAGCGCCCACCTCCCTGACCACAGCCATGGTATCTTCGATCTCCAGAATAGAACCCGGAGGAAACAAATCCCGGGCGTAGACCCCGGAAACGATGTTTTTCGCAATCGGTCGCAAACCGAGACCAAGTGACAGGGCCACAGCCAGCGAAAAAGCCGACAACAGAACGATCACCGACCAGTTCAGAAGCTCGGTTTCTATCCCGAGGAGCCCGAGAACAACTGTACCGATCATCACAGCTAACAGGCCGTAAACCGCGCTCGAAATCGGCCCGGCATAGTCCACCCCGACCCGGTCAAGAGCGTGATGAATCGCATTTTTCGCCAGTTCCGCCACAAGCAGTCCCGCGAATAGAATGAACAGCGCAACAAGCAGCTTGGGTAGGAAAGCGATCAATTTATCAATGAAATCCGAAACATCCCCGATGCCCCAAATCTCCGAGACGGTCTTGATGGCGAGTAACAGAACTACCCAGTAAACCAGCGAGGATATAACTTTCGAAAGCGGGGCCCGGAGACCGATCTTACTCAGCATCTCACTGAGCCCGAGCTTCTCAGCCATCGCGTCCACCTTCAGTTTCCTAAACACATTCCTGACAATAAACCGCAGAATTTTCCCGATGATGACAAGGATGATGAAGAGAATCAGCCCGAGAATGAATTTGGGAAGTCCATCCAGAGCGGCATTCCCCATCGCCACGAATCGATCGATCACGGGTTGGAGAAAATCCATCAAAAAGGCACGGTCCATCGTTGGCATAAATTGCGGAATCGCTTGTAAGTAGTTAGTCTTTATCCGGGGAATCCCCGTCTTCCGGAGAAGGTTTTTCCCCGAGAGCGAGCAGGGTGTCGATCACCCCTTTCAATCCCGAAGTTACACCGTCTCTGGTAAAATCCGCAGCTTCCGCTGCGAGCGCCTCTAACTTAGCCCGTTGTAGGATACTTTGCATCCTTTGTTCTGAGGGTGGTGTCGGGGGTAATGGGAATGGTCCTGCAAGATCCATAAGTTCGCTTTCTATTTTTGCGAGTTCCTCGTCGGTAATCTCGTCGTCAAAGTCAGTTTCAAGCTTCATTGAGCATCTCCTCTCTAGCCTTTTGTTGTCTAAGATACACATCCTTAAATTTTTCCATTGCCCGGTAGAGTCGCATTTTGGTGGCACTGAGTTTGGCGTCCAGCACCTCTGCGATCTGTTCCAGACTCAGGTCGGAAATGAATCGTAGTGTGATAATTTCTCTGTCTTCGTCGCGCAGCTCCTTCAGTGCGAGGTGGACGTATTCGCTGTTGTCCATATCGGGGCCCATCGCCATGCGATGCTCCTCTTTGGTGCGAATAATCATCTCATCCCCCACTGTCTCTTCACGTTCTCTTTTCGTGGCGAGTTTTCGGCGCCGGGTCATACAGAAGTTGTAAACAATCCGAAACATCCATGTTTTGAAAGTCGACCTGCCTTCGAACTGGTGGATTTTGTGGAAAATCCGCAGGAAAGCATCCTGAGTGGCCTCTTCGGCCTCCAGTTTGTCTCCCAACATTCGATAACATGTGCTGTAAACCATGGACTCGTATTTTTTCAAAAGTTCGTAGTAAGCAGCGGTTTCATGAGGTAATTCCTCCTTACATCGCGCTATCAGGTCGGCATCGACATCCCCGGGATATCCCGATTTTCCATCAGGACATTCCGATTTGTCGTCCGATACTACTTCATCAGACTGTTCTTCTACTGTTTCCACGCCTCCGAATTTGTTAGATAGCAGATCCTAAATCAGGGTCACAATTTTTCAGAGATTAATCATTTCAAATCTCTTGCTCAATGAATAGCATAAATTTCGCCAATTTTCCCCATTCGGACCGATCCGATATCAAATCATCCACTTTTTCATTCCAGCCCTTCGTTATCCCTGGTAAAATCGAATCAGAATCGCAAAATTCGCCGTGTTTTCTCTCATCCAGACCATGAAATTGCCATCCAACCCGATCCTGCCCCGGCTTTTGCCGACGCTGGCCGTGATGGTTGTATGCATCGCTGCGTTCGTGTCCGGCGACGAGGAGCCTGATATGGCCTATGCCGATTTGCTCTTTAAGCGAAAAGAATTCACCAGGGCGGCCCAACAATACCAGGACTATGTCGACCGGTATCCGTACAGCGGGAAAATCCAAAATGCCAGGTTTCGACTCGGTGAAAGTTACGAGGCCGCAGGGCGCCAGAGCAAAGCGCTCGAAGCATTCCAAAAACTAATCGATGTGCACCGCACCGGGGTCAAGGTGGGAGAAGCATCGTTCCGTCTCGGCCTGATCAAATTCAACAACAAAAACTACAGCGATGCGGTGATCGATTTTGAACGCGCTTCCCGGGAGCTGGAAGAATTGCCAGGCAAATACCAGGCAAAATACTACAACGCCCGGTCTTTGCAGTTGATCGATAAAACCGGGCTCGCGCTGGCTCTCTATGATCAATTGATCCGAACCAACCCGGGCGAGGAAACCAATCACTTCCTGGAAAAGAGCATTCTCGAAGCGGCTAACATTGAAGCCAATCTCGGCAATTACGAAAAAGCCCAGGATTACTATCGGAAACTAATTTCAACAGCCACCCATCCAGGCATCCGCGAAGAAGCTGTCGTTCGTAGCGGACTGGAAGCGGTATCGATGGGTCATATAGCGGAAGGGGAACAAATCCTCAAGGAAGTCGAAAACTTCCGGAAAGACAGCATCTGGCGAAACCACGCTCAAATTGGTGCAATTTTCATCGCCTACGCTCAAAAAGATTACCCGGGAGTGGTCTCTATCTACAGCTCGGGAACGGTGATCAATTCCGCCGGCGAATACCGCCCCAAAGTACTACTCATGGTTGCGGATGCGTTCCGGATCAAAGGTGACACCAAAGCCGCGGACCGTCTCTATACGTTAGTGGCAGGTCGCTACCCGGACACTGAATCCGGAGTTGAAGCAGGCTTCCGCCGGCTTACCATGCAATATAAAGAAACCGGCGGCACCTTCCCTGCAGAAGTAAAGAAATACGCGACCGCTCTCGCTTCCCGCTCCCCGGATAATCCCTATATCGACAAAGCCTGGCTGATGCTGGCGGAGTGGCATTTTTTTCAGGCGGAACGGGGCGTTGCCCTGAAAAAGACCGCTTTTGCTACCGATCAATACCGCAAGGCAGCCGCTGCGTATGTCAAAGTTCGCGAACAACACATCACCCCCGCCCTTGTTCCCGCCAAGCAGTTCCACCACTGCTGGGCCAGTCTCGAGTCCGGAGATATAGCAGCCGGCACTCAGGGAATTACCACACTCCTTGAGCGGTTTCCGGATAATGAACTCGTTCCGCAAGCTCTCGCTAAACGGGGGGAAATCTATCTGACAAAAGAGGACTTCACCTCCGCTCTCGCTGATTTTCAACTGATCATCAGCAAATATCCCAAATCCCCCTCGCTCGAACTGGCGATGGAACGACGGGCCCTAATCTACACGCACAAACGGATGCTGTCAGAGTCGGTGTCCTGCTACGAATCTCTACTGGAACATTTCCCCGAAACTGATGGAATCGCTGAAGCCCACTACTGGATCGGTGAAGGCTACTTTGAGCAAAAGGAATATCGCAAGGCGCTGCCCCATCTCGACGCGGCGCGCAAAATCGATCCCGAACTCTACACGAATCGATCCCTGATCCGGATGATTCTTAGCTACCACTCGCTGAATCAAATTCCGGAAATGACCGAAGCAGCGCGAATCTATATCCAGGCAGGTCGCGACGCCGGAGTACTAAATGAGAAACAAAAAAGGGATAAACCTCTCGAAATTCCCCGCCATGTTTTGGCCAGCCTCGGGGAAAAACTGGCAGAGAAAAGGCGGTATCAGGACGCAGAGTTTTTCCTCAACCAAATCGTCGATCTTGATAAACCGGACAAAACCGAAGCCTCGGTATGGAAGGTATGGTCGACGGTAAAAATCAAACTCGAAGAGTACCATGCCGCGATCAAAGGCTTCGACCGGATGCTGGTCAGAACGGCCAACCGGGGCGAGCGCGGATACGCCTACGTCAACCGGGGGCGCGCGCAATTCGCTATCGGCGAACTGGAAAAAGCGCGCCTCAGCGCGAGAGAATGCATCCGCCTCGTGAAACAGGGCCGAATCAATGCCGAAGCCCGACTGTTGATCGCCGACATTGCCGGAGAACAGAAGAGTTTTGAGCTGGCGGCCCGGGAATACGAACTCATCGGACAGATTTTTAACGATCCACAAATCACACCCCGGGCGATCCAAAGAGGCATCGAAATCAATCGCCATTTGGGCAAAACAGAGACCGCCGACAGTCTGGAACAGCAGTTGAAAGACTGGAATGCTGCCCGGAAAAAAAAGCGATAATCCCGAACTTATACGTGATCGGTACGTTGAATCTCTGGCGGAGTTCGCCTTCATTCACGCCATGAGATTTCTTACGCTTTGGCTTTCTGCGCTCTTCATTTTAACCTCATTGTCCCGTGCTGCGGAGACACCGCCTAACATTGTGTTTTTCTTCACCGATGACCAGACCTCCAGCAGTATCGGATGTTATGGAAACCCCATCTCCCGGACTCCGAATATCGATGCCCTCGCCGAGCGAGGGGTTCGTTTCGACAACGCCTGTGTCAGTCAGGCCATCTGCTGGGTTAGCCGGACCACAATTTTAACCGGCCTCACCGGACGCAGCTACGGCACCCCGGCGGATCCCGAAACGCCCCGGCCGGAAGCTGTGAAAACGCTCTACTCCGACATCCTGCGAAACCATGGCTATCGAACCGGGTATTTCGGAAAATGGCACTTCAAACCGGCCAACTATGATGCCGCAGCACATTTCGATGAGATCGAAAAAATCGGTAGGAATCCGTTTTTCAAAGAGCAGCCCGATGGCAGCTACCGCCACGAAACGGAATTAATCGTGGACCGGGGTATCGAATTCGTAAAATCGCAGCCAAAAGATAAACCCTTCGCCCTGAATATGTGGTTCAACGCCTGTCACGCCGAAGACAGCGACCGCCGCCCCGGGGTTGGTCATTTCCCGTGGCCGAAAGCAGTCGACGGTCTTTACGATGATTTGGAAATGTATCCGCCCCGTCTCAACGATCCGGATATCTTCGAGAACCAGCCGGATTTTCTCAAAACCACAATCAACCGGGAGCGTTTTTTCTGGAGATGGAATACCGAAGAGAAATACCAAACCAACATGCGCGCTTACTTCCGCATGGTCAGTGGTATCGACAATGCAATCGGCCGGTTCCTCAAAACACTGGAAGAATCCGGCCTCGCGGAGAATACGATCGTAGTCTATTCGGCTGACAATGGCTATTTTATGGGCAATCGCGGCTTTGCCGGAAAATGGGCTCACTACGAAGAGGCTCTCCGGGTGCCGCTCATTATCGCCGATCCCCGGGTTCCCAAAACGGAGCAGGGCAAAGTCAGCGATGCCACTGCGCTGAATCTCGATCTTCCGGCGACTTTTCTCGACTGGGCCGGAGCGGATATTCCCGATCGATACCAGGGAGTCAGCCTGAAACCTCTCGTGGAAGGAAACGCGCCTGCCGACTGGCGCACCGAAACTTTTCATGAGCACTTTGCCGTGCGTCATCGCATCCCTGCTTTCGAGGGACTGCGCAACGGAAACTTCAAATACGTCCGTTACTTCGATCACGGAAATAAAGAGTTTCTCCATGATCTGAAAAACGATCCCGACGAGCTGAAAAACCTCGCTGACGATCCGAAGTACGCCCAAACCGTCAAAGAAATGCGGCAGCGCACTACCAAAAAAGTCGCCGAATACGGTGGCCCGCTCGCCCCACTGAAAAAATTCACCGATTCGACTCCGCCCCATCCGGTCTCTTCCGCTCTGGTCAGCGCCAATGCCGGAAAAGACGGGTTTGTCCGCATTTTTGACGGCAAATCCCTCCGCCAGTGGGACGGCGACAAAAAATACTGGTCGGTTAAAGAAGGAGCCATCACCGGAGTTACCGATGGCTCACTGAAAATGAACCGGTTCATTTCCTGGAAACACTCCACAATCAAAAATTTCGATCTGCGGATGAAAGTAAAGATTTCAGCCGGGGGAAACAGCGGACTTCAATACCGTGGCCAATCCCGTCCCGAACTTGGTAGAGATATCGTTTCCGGCTATCAGTGCGACATCGTGGCCAATACACCGAAATACAACGGAATGTTATATGAAGAAAGAGGCCGCCGCATCCTGTCCCATACCGGGGAGAAAGTAGTGATCGATCCCGATGGGCAACCCTGGGTCACCGGCTTGCTTCCCTTTAAAGAATTTGCGCCCGAACAGTGGCGGGAATACCGCGTTCTGGTGAGGGGCAATCATCACCAGCATTGGATCGACGGCTACCCGACGGCTGATCTGATCGATCTCGACGAAAAAGGCCGCGCCCTCGAAGGAGTGTTGGCTATGCAGGTCCACGTCGGCCCGGCCATGAAAGTCCAGTTTAAGGACATCCGAATCAAACATCTACCCGATGATCTGCCGTTGAAGACCGCTAAAGATGTCAGTATCCCGGCTGGAGCCTACCTTGTCCGCCCCCAGGGCAAACTGCCGAAAGGCTGGACCGCACCGGTCTATGATGACCGGAAACAATAGATCGTACCCTGTACAATCGGTGACTGTACCCTGTTGAATCGCAACAGGGTATCACCTCTCCGCTCTCGGCTTGCATTGATCCCGTCGGTCTTCGTCTGACGGGTTATGGGACATTTAATCGAACAATTCACATCCAATCCCGTCTACATGGTGATTGGATCGATACTGGCTGTTATTCTGGTCGTAGCTCTAATCAGAAGATTCATAAAACTGATCCTTACCATGGCCGTCGTGCTGATTGCTTTTGTAGGATATCTGCACTTCACAGGCCGGGAGGTACCGACCACCGCTGAAGAACTGAACGAAGCTGTATCGATGCAGGTCGAGAAGGCAAAAGATTCGGCGGCCGGGGTAGTCGACGAAGCCCTTCAGGCCGCCAAAGAAGAAATCGCGGATCAATTGACAGGCGAAAACAGCCTGTAATACAGCCTCGAAAACCTGTAACAGTTTTACGATTGACTAATTACGTGAAACTCCTTGCCGAAATCGGAATAAACGGATTTCTCGAACGTCAACCAATGCAACACCAATCAGGATACTATGAAATACACCCGTCAGTTCAATCATCGTAAACACATCGCCCCCGTTCTCGGAGTTCTCGCATCTCTCCTTTTTGTGGTCGGACAGTCAGCGGAAGCCCGCACTTACACGACTTCCGTAACGATCAACAAATACCTTGGAAAGCGGGGCAGCGACCTCCATGGCAACCCTCTCTACGGAGTAAATGTTCAACAGGGCGGAGAACACTACTATGTTGAATTGCTCAATCCGATGCCCTGTCTTACTAATCACCGGTACGAGCAAAAGTATGTCACGATTACCCGCTCAGGCAATCATTGGATGACGGCGCAGTTCGAAGGGCACACCGCCCGAATTCACAGCGTGACTAAACTGCACGACACTCACCAATCACCCTACTACCATGATCATGCGGCATCGACAGGCCACGACCATCACCGCACCAGAACCAAACAACCGGTGAAAGTAAAGAATCCGTTCTTTGGACTCTTCGACTGGTAGTCACAAAAATTTACCAAACAGAAACTACATATTTAACGCACTCCCCGGGGATCGCTAAGCGGTCTCCGGGGTTTTACTTTATCTATATCGCCTCCACGCGCATCAATACCGGTTCATCGCTGACACAGTCGAGCCTGGCGATCTTCTCTTTAGCTTCCAGCATTCTACCGAACGGAGCAAAATGCAGAGTTAACGCCACAGGCGCAGTTTCTTCATCATGATCTTCCGGTTGGATCACTGAGAGAATTCCGATGTTGTGGTCTCCGAGTATGGTTGCGATCCTCGCCAGCGAACCGGGGGTATCAACTACCTGTACACGAAGATAGTATTTCGAAACACTGTCCTCCACTTTGAGCGGTTTCCCGTAAAGATCGTGGGTCACAAAGCCGAGTCCACCCGGATTGTTGCAACGCGCTGCGGCATCCGCGATATCCCCGATCACCGAGCTCGAGGTAGGGTCTTGACCCGCCCCGGACCCGTAGAACAGAGTTTCCCCTACAACGTCTCCCGTCACTAAAATTGCATTAAACACACCGCGGACCGAGGCGAGAATATGACCTTTCGGAACCAAAGATGGCTGCACCCGCACTTCTATGGCACGGTCTTTTTCATGTAGTTTAATGATCGCCAGCAGCTTGATGATATAGCCGAGTTCATCGGCAAAATCGATATCCGGCTTCGTGACTTTCTCGATTCCTTCTACATAAATTTCATCACAGGGAACCCAGCAACCATAGCTGAGAGAAGCGAGAATCACCGCTTTATGAGCAGCATCCCAGCCGTTTACATCGAGAGTCGGATCCGCTTCGGCGTAGCCGAGATCCTGCGCTTCCTGCAGTGCATCCTCATACTGGAGCCCGGCTTCGTTCATCCGGGTTAAAATGTAGTTACAGGTGCCGTTGATGATTCCAGCAACCGATTGAATGTGGTTCCCGATCAGAGATTCCTGGACAGTCTTGATAATCGGAATCCCGCCGGCCACAGCGGCTTCATAGTAAATATGAGCGTTGTTTTCCCGGGCCACTTCGAAAAGCTCCCGCCCCCGCTCGGCAAGGAGCGCCTTGTTTCCGGTGACTACGGATTTCCCGCTTTTCAAAGCCGCTTCGACAAATTCAAAGGCGCGATCCACACCGCCTATCAATTCCACGACAAGTTCGATTTCATCGTCCTCCACGATATCCCAAAGGTCCGTGGTGACGTTTTCTTTCGGCAGAGAAACGTTCCGTTTTTTCTTCGGATCTCTGATCGCAACACGGTGGACCACAAGATCCCGACCCGTTCGTTCGCGAAGAATGTCACGGTTTTTCTCGAGATTTTTGTAAACCCCGGCTCCGACGTTTCCGAAGCCGGCCAGTCCGATTTTCAAAAGTGAATGAGGCATCTGCTGCAAAAACGTCTGTCATCGCCATATCGCAAACGGATTCTTTGATTTACGCGCTTTCGCCCTTGCTTATCCGGTGGGTGTTTGGATTAATTACCGACATGTTGAACCTAATCAAAAAATGGAATGTGTTAGCGGTCCTGACGACACTGATCGCACTCGGAAATCTCTCAGCGGAAGAGGGTTTTGTTGATCTTTTTAATGGCAAAGATCTCAGCGGATGGACAATTTCGGAAGAACATCCCGATTCCTACTCGGTAAAAGACGGAGTTCTCATCGTAAAAGGCGGACGCAGCCACATTTTCTACACCGGCGAAGTAAGCGACGGCAATTTCAAGAATTTCGAACTGAAGGTTCGGGCCAAAACCTTCCCCGGGGCCAACAGCGGCGTCTATTTTCACACCAAATATCAAAAAGAAGGCTGGCCGGACAACGGCTATGAGTGCCAGGTCAACTCCACTCACAAAGACCCTAAAAAAACCGGTAGCCTCTACGGCGTAAAAAACATTATCGTCCTGAAGGAAGGCCAAAAGGAACCCAAAGGTGACAACGCTGTCCGTGAAGAAGCACCCAGCACAGATGGTGAGTGGTTCGACTACCACATCAAAGTCGTCGACAAGCGCATTACCATCAAAGTGAACGGTGAGATCACCGTCGATTACGAAGAACCGGCCGAGGGATCCGGAACCAATTTCAAAGGTCGCAAAGTCAGCGGAGGCACCTTCGCCATTCAGGCTCACGATCCCGACAGCGAAGTCCACTACGAGTCGATCCAGGTCAAAGTCCTGCCGTAACGTCACGGCACCACGCCGGCTATGAGCGAAACTCACGTCATCGGCATCATAGCCGGAAACGGGATCTACCCGGAAACCTTTGCGAAAGCCGCACGCGCCGCCGGTGTGCCGCGTCTTGTCGCAGCGGCCTTCACTAACGAAACGGATTCCTCTTTTGCCGGGGAGGTCGATGAAATCGCCTGGTTCCGTGTCGGGCAACTCGGCAAAATGATCAAATATTTCACCCGGCACGAAGTCACCCGGGCTGTCATGGTTGGACAGATCGCTCCGAAAAACCTCTTCGATCTCCGGCCCGATATGCGAACCTTGAAAATGCTCGGTCGCGTCAAAGAACGCAACGCTGAAACCCTCTTCGGAGCTATCGCCGAAGAACTGGAAAAAGACGGCATCACCCTCATTCCGGCGACCACTTATCTCGATGATTTACTGCCTGCGGAAGGCCATATCGGCGGCCCGCAGCTCAGTGACCGTCAGCAGGAAGACGCCCGCTACGGAATGAAAATCGCCAAAGAAGTCAGTCGGCTCGATATCGGCCAAACCGTAGTTGTCAAAAAAGGCACCGTCCTCGCCGTCGAAGCATTTGAGGGAACCAACGAAGCGATCAAACGCGGCGGAGCCCTCGGCAAAGGCGAAGCCATGATGGTCAAAGTCTCCAAACCCAAACAGGATTTCCGCTTCGACGTCCCCTGCGTCGGCCCCGCCACCATCGAAACCGCCTCAGAAGCCGGGGTTAGCGCCATCGTAGTCGAAGCGGGCTGCACCCTCATCCTCGGGAAAGATGACGTTCTCGACCTGTGTCAGTCAAAAAAAGTCAGTCTCGTAGCCCGCAGCGGATCGAATAGCGGTTGACCTCCGCCCGGTTCCTGCGATAGCTGAAAGCCGGAAAATGGAACAGCAAAAGGTCAAAGCCGGAGTCGCCGGAGTCGGTGCAATTGGACAGAATCACGCGCGGATTTATTCCGAGCTGGATCACGCCGATCTCGTCGCGGTCTACGATACAGACGTCAACCGCGCCAAAGAAATCACGGCGAAATACGGTGGCACTCCCACCCAGTCGCTCGATGATTTTGCCGCCATGGTCGATGCCGCGTCCGTCGCCACCCCTACAATCACCCACCGCGAAATCGGCTCAAAACTACTCGAAGCCAACTGCCACGTGCTCGTCGAAAAACCCATCGCCGACTCCCGGGACGACGCCAAGGCCCTCATCGACCTCGCCCACGAAAAAGGCAAAATCCTTCAAGTCGGTCATATCGAACGATTCAACCCCGTAATGAGCCAGCTCGAAGCGCGGCTCGACGCCCCGAAATTTATCGAATCCCACCGTCTATCGCCCTTTCCGAAGAGAAGCCTCGATATCGGAGTCGTTCTTGATTTGATGATCCACGATTTGGAAATCATCCTCCATCTGGTGAATTCCGAGGTCAAACACATCGATGCCGTGGGAATACCCGTGTTGACCCACCGGGAAGACATTGCCAACGCCAGGCTTCGGTTTGAAAACGGTTGTGTGGCCAACATCACCGCCAGCCGCATCAGCCCCGAGAGACTGCGAAAAATCCGCGTATTTCAGAACAACGCCTACCTCTCCCTGGATTATCAGGATCAGGGCGGCTGGATCTACCGGAAAGAAGGCATGGAAATCGCCCGCGAAGAAGTGGAGATCGAAAGGGACGAACCCCTCAAGCTCGAGCTAGCGTCCTTCATCGATTGCGCCGCCCGCGGCCAGTCCCCGAAAGTCACCGGCAAACACGGCGCCGCCGCCCTTGATCTCGCGCTGGAAATCACCAGTCTGATCGAAGCAAGCTGGTAACCGGCGAAGTGGCAGGAAATTGCTCTTCGCCTGCTAAAAAATGGAGGTGAGGGGAGTCGAACCCCTGTCCTAATGACAATCCCGATAGGCGTCTACATGCATAGCCGGTCTTTTGATTTAGGAGGGTGATCTTCGACAGGCAGAATACCAGTCCTCCGATTGCCCTGTAACATCTCGTCAAATGAGCCGGACACCCGCTCATCGACCAGCCTGCTAATTTTAGCGCAACTCACCTCAGCAGGCGTCGGATGAGTCGCGGGCAAGCCTAATTAGGCAGCCAATGCAAGTGTGTTAGTTTCTGCAATTATTAGTTTAATCGGCTTTTTACGAGGCCAACCGATCAACCTCGACATGCAGCCTATCCTTCAAATCACCAGTCGAAACCAGTACACCCCCGGATAGTTTGTGTGCTGTAAATTATCCTTTTTCCCGCTTTTCGCAAGGGACATTCAAAGAGGCCTGCCGCCACTCAGTTGCTTATTTCGAGTTCTTTTTCGCAAATTTGCCGAGCATTTTCCGGGCGGCCTCATTCCGCTCATCCTGCGAAAGTTCCGGTTTCTTTTCATGCATTTCCCGCATTTTGGAGAAAAATTTGGATCGCTGCTCGTCACTGAGACTACCGACCTGGTTGCGGATATCTTCCGGAGGACCACCACGTCGCCGGGATGATTCACCGTCTCTACGCTCTTCCGGTTTTGAGGAACCTCCCCCGGGGCGGGTTTCGCCGGGTTTTACTTTGACTTCGGCGTAGCGGATGTTGACGACCTGACCGCCCACGGAAATTTTAGCGGTAACTCTTTCGAGATCTTCATTCGGACTGACTTCGACCATTTTCCAGCCTTCCCGGTTCGGCGTGGAGGACACTACGTGGGTCTGTTTAGTCTCGGTATCGAGCAGGGTCGCGACCTGTTGATTGTCGATTTCGGCCATACCTGTAAGGATCAGCGACCCACTCAGATTCAGAGTCCTGTTAAACGGGGATTGACTGATTAATCCGGAAAAGTCCGCAGCCCGGACAGCAAGCGGTTCGTAGTCGTCTGCCTGGGTAATAGAGGTGAGAATGAAGGAGAGAACAAGGATGATGGCTGGTTTCGTTGGCATCGGCTTGAGTTCTAAAACCCCGGGATGCCGGTAGAGTTGCCGGGATGTTTCAGGAATTTCCGGGAAACAATCCGGCAGAGACCATCTGCCCCGGTGATGTGGGCAAATCAGATTCTTTGACGAACTCTGTGGTTCCTTTGATTAAGCGTCCGGTTACCGGTGCAGGCCATTGCAGAGGCAGCGGTTTGCGCTCTGCTCCGGTGACCAGTTTACCAAGCCAGGTGATGCTTTCGTCGAGCCGGTCCTGCTGAGCTTTCACTGCAGTTTGGTAAACTTCGGGTTTGCGGGAGACGATGGCTGCCAGTCCGGCTTTGGCCTGACGAAAGGTTTCGAGAGCTTTCGCCCGGCGGGAGGAAAATCTTTCGTCATCGGCCTTTTCCATCAGGTTGATGAAGGTGATATATTCTGCTGCAATGGCGATGTCTTCCGGGGTGGCTTCGGATTTCATATTTTCTATCTCACGGCGGAGCGCTTTGAGCCGATAGTTCACCATTTTCGTTTCGTACCCGGGAAAGTTTTCGGCGACTTTTTCAAATTGGCGGAGTGCTTCTTCATAGCTCCCGAGGGCGAGAGCAGACTGACCGGAACCGGCATAGTTCCGGCCGGTTTGAAACCATTCGAATGCACTGCTCCACTGGTCCATAGCAGCTTCCTCGTTAAATCCCTGAACCGGGAAAACGAAACCCAAAATGAACAATAATGTGGCGGCAATTCTCAATATTTCAGGCCTGAGTGGCTTGTTCCCATTTTCCAAGTAACCATCGCGATACGCCTTCGTAAATCCATATACCGAGTCGTTTCTTCCCGGTCTCATACAGTTTTACGAAGCCCCACTCCCCTTCCCTGAGCTGACGGTCCCCGGGGAGTGATTCGATGGAGGCGTAGGCGGTAAGGCGGGCTTTGGGAAATTCCAGCTGGGTGACGTCGTTTTCTTCAATCGACAGTCCCACAAAGTGATCCATCTCCTCGCCGGTAGGGGCAATGGAGCGGGCCAGTCCTTTGGAGCGGTCACTCTGGGCATTCATTTTCTGCCGAACCGGCAGCGGGCCACCGTTACTGGAGGCGAGAGAGGCGTGCGGCACGGCAATGGTTGCGGTCTTTTCATCGCGCTCTACGATTGCTTTGAGTGGCTTTCCTGACCGACCGGAGATTCTCACATTCGCACCGAATTCTTTGGCATACTCGATGGCATTTCCGGATCGCTGGTCGGCTGAGATAATCAACTCCGGCGGTTCATCCGGTATGACGGCGAGGATCTCGCTACCGGGACGCATAAAACGACCAGGCAGCATTTCGGGGCGACGAAGGAATACCCGGCCGCCGACGGGAGCAAAAACATCGAGATCCTTGACTCGCCGCGCAGCGAGGGCATATCTCGCTTTAAGACCGGCGAGGTTTTCGAGTTCGGCCTGATAAGCGCCCATTTGCCTTTCCTTCAGGTAATCGGCCACCCGCAACTGAGATGCGGTGACATCCAGTTTAGCAGTGCCAAGTTCGGTTTCCTGCTCGGGGTTGCGCAGGGTCGCGAGGTGATGCCCCTCCTCCACAAGTTGACCGTTTTTCACGTGAACTTCATCAACAAATCCCGCCAACTCGGTGCGCAGGGATTCCCTGCCTGGATAGGTGACCACTGCGACGGCACGGGTGTAGGGACGGAATTCGACGAAGTAAAAAACCGAACCGATTACTGCAATAAAAATGGAAAGCCGCACCAGCACGAGAAAGGGATTGGGACGAAGTCCGGCGTAACCTTTGTGGAGAAGTTTGAAAAATTTCGCGAGCATCCCGAGAACCATGCCGCCGATCATAAGCCCGACGAGGAAAAGCCCGGCTCCTTTGGCGAACATCGACAGGGCGATCATAATACCGGCCCAGATCAGGATTCGCCATACCAGCGCCCCGAATCCATAGAGTGAAATGATCACCGGTGCCTGGCGGGCCTGTGCGGGAAAGGTGAGCTTTTTCATCCCGATGATCCAGCGATGGTAGAACCAACTCATCACCGCCTGGCCGCGCTGGCCGAGGTTGGGAATGTTGAGTATATCGCAGGCGAGGTAGTAGCCATCAAACCTCATCAGGGGATTGGCATTGAACAGCACGGTGATGACGGAGGCAGCAAAAATCGCGTTGTAGGCTATCGCCCCGGCGAAGCTGCCGTTGCTGTTGGCCCAGACGAGGATGGCAATCGCCGCGACGCCCAACTCGACATACATACCGGCAGCAGCCACGGCCATTCTGTGGAGTCGACCGGGAAAACGCCAGCTGGCCGAGGCATCGACAAAAGTCAGAGGGGTAATAAAAAGGAGCATCTGGACGCCCCATTCGGGCACAACTCCACCAAATTTGCGCGTCGCAACCCCGTGTCCGATCTCGTGCACAATTTTCAACACGCCGAAGGTCAAAATCATATACATCCAGTTTTCCGGAAGGACGATCTGCGACGCTCCGCCCCGAAACTGATCCCAGTTCTGAATCAGAGTATACCCGGCAAAGGTCAGAAGCCCGATCCACAGGAATAAAGCAAAATAGCTGAACAACCACCCTAGAATTGGCTGTAGCCAAAGAAAAAATCCATCGGGATTTCCCATCGGGATTTTCAGGAACACGACTTTTTGAAACCAGGGTTGCTTTGGCTTTTTCGCGGCATCTTTGTCGGCGAGATCGTAACGGCGCTGGGCCTGACCGGCACTTTCTGAATCAAGCAGGTCATTATCGACCAGCCAGCGAACCAGTTTCAAAGCATCCTGCTCGGAAATGGCGTTGGCTCCGAGTGCCCGGGCGCTGATCGCAATGGCTTCGCCGACAGTGCGTTTCCCATTGAGACTCTGAATAAACTGGTATTCCGGCAGGCCGACCTGAAAATAGCGGCGGTGCATGAGATCCTCCACCACGTAGACAGGACCGCTGCGGCGCTTGTGGAAAGTGACCTCCACATCGCGGCGCATCCGTGGTCGCGCCACGGCCCATTCTTTCACTGCAAAATCGGCCTGATCGCTCATCTCTCTGCGTGGTCCGGGGTTGGCAAAAAGCTGACTGTACCCTGTACGATCGCGGACTGTACCCTGTTGAATGCGGCACTGTACCCTGTACGATCACGGACTGTACCCTGTTCAGTCATCTTAGAAAAAGCGCACTTTGACGTAGTTGTAGGGTTTGTGGAAAATCACCCAGCCGAGGGGTTGCCATCCGGCCTTGATCCGGGCGCGGCCTCTCATTCCGGGACGCAGGAAACTTCGCCCCTCCTCATCGTAAATATAGCCGAGACAGACAAATACGTTGTCGCCTTCGTTCACTTCGGAAACGGGATAGATCTGCTCCACTTTACTTTCGAAAACCTGACCACCGCGCGACTCAAGGCGAAGGGCAACTTCCTGATCTTTTTTGACCCAGTTGATATCTTCGTCGACTACGGCGATCTCGACGACGAATTTATCAAAGGCCGCGACTTCGAAAAGTTTCTGGCCGGTTTCCACGGGCACACCTTTTGATCGCTCGAGGTCACCGGTTAAAATCAGGCCGGTGATCGGGGAACGAATATCCAGATTTTCTTTTTGATACTGAAGGAATTGAACCCGGAGGGCCAAAGCTTCGAATTCGTGACCGGCGAGCTGGTACTCCGAAATATCCTCCTTGGCGCGGGCCTGGTTACGACGTTTCCGGGCGACTTCGCGCTCGGCAATGGCTTCCGCAAGCTTTGAACCGATTTCTTTTCCATCGAGTTTCGCGAGAAGCTGGCCTTCTTCGACCACTTCTCCAGGCTTGACGAGGACTTCTTCGAGAATTCCACCAAATTGAGCCGCCACCTGCCGGGAAATATCCGGCGTGAG
>JARGOZ010000021.1:0-45152 GCA_029213025.1 Verrucomicrobiales bacterium | reverse complement strand
CGACGCTCTGATCTGGTGCGGCACGGGGACGAACATCGCAGCAACGAGCGCAACAGGGGCCAGAAAGGTCATGATTTTTTTTCCTAGACTGGTGTCGCGGGCGAACCGCCTCAATTTCCCGCGAATCCCGGTGGGGAGACCTTCGCTGAGCAACATCAGCAATGAAGCGAGGTGGGGGCCCATCGAATTGATCAGTTCGAACTTCTCCGGAGTCGGTTTGTCCCGGTCGCGAAACATGACGATCATTGCCCCCTGGCGATCACCGTCAGTAGGGATCAAAGGGACGCCCATGATCCGCTTGACGGAAAATGTATCCATCAAATTGTCCTGATTGGAGGCGATGAGTGCTTTAAATTCGAGGTTTTCCGGAGCCGGCCATACGACACTGGACTCGGCGGATTTGATCTCCCGCATCAGATTTAGCACTCCGGAATAGCCTTGAGTTCGCTTTTCTCTCTTTTTCCGGCCGGAAATCGAGTCGACCCGCATGCGGCCTTTGCGGTCAAACCCGAGTGCAAGGTGGTCGCAACCGATCAGTTCCTGAAGCTCAGACGTGACAATTGCGGTCGCCGTGTCGTAGTCGGTAGCCGTGGCAGCCTTCGTGTAAAGATCGACGAGGAGTGTCGCCTGCAGGAAGGCGTCTCTGGTCTTCTGGAACTGAACCCGGTTGCTGTAGTTGGCCATGACAGCCCCATACAAACTGAGTATGCCGTAGGTCGGTTCTAGAAACGGAGCCCGCTCCGCGCCGAGAAGAAGGATCAGTACGGTGGGTCCATCCGCCCCCATAAAAGGAACCGAAAGAGCTGCCATTTTTTGATCTTTGGCAGCCAGGGTCACTTTCTGACTGGTGGCGGTTTCTCTCGTGTAAGTGGCGAGCTTGTCCACCTCCGGTTTGAGAGAGGGATCGAATTTGTGTCCCTGGCGGTGAAATTCCACCCTTGGAATCATTTTGCCGGTCGGATCCGAACGAAAGAGAAAGCTGCTGCGCGCCGCTGTCAGCTCAACAACGAAACCTATCGCGTCCCGGCAGAAAGCTTCATATTCCGCATTGGCGAACAGTCCATCCACTTCGCCAATGATGTCCCGACCGCGGGTATCGGAAGGCGGCTGCGGTGAAGTATTGGATGTGACCGGTGGGGTACTCATTCTCCAGAAAAAAATGGACTAGCGGGACTCCGCCGGGGAAGGATCGTTGGGAACATCAACGATGACTTTGGCGGGAACGCCACTTTTGTAGATCATATCCGGGTTTTCAATCACGACGCGTACTTCCACAGTTCCGGTGCCGGCATCAATAATCGGGGAAACAAACTCCACCTCCCCGGTTGTCTCCCATTCTTCGTCGAGATCGGAGCTGGCGACGGTGAGTTTATCACCGACTTTGATGTGCCTTACCGCTTTATAAGGCAGGAAGGCAGTGGCTTTCAAAGTGGAAAGCCTCACAACCCGGATCAGATAATTGGGCTGATTGGGATCATTGCGATTGATACTGACGGGTTCGCCAACATCTTTGGTGATTTTGATCACGTATCCTTCGATCGGCGATTTATGCACTCTTTCGTTCAACTCGGCACGGATGCGCATAGCGTCGAGCCGGGCGATTTTTGCATCCTCAGTCACCGCTACGAGATTCCCCTCTTTCACCTGAAGAATGGCGCGCTCTTTATCTCTCTCCGGCCGGTTTGAGCCGATTTTCAAAATGTTGCTGTAACGGACACTCTGTTGATCGCGTTCCGCCTGTGCGGCCATGATGCGGCCTTTTGACTCCGCCTTGGTCTTGGCTACTTCATACTGCGCCTGAAGAACATCCGAATTCAATGAAATCAGAGCCTGTCCCTTTTGGACGTACTGGCCTTCGCTTACGTGAATTTCCTCGATGATACCGGTCAGGATCGATGAAATTTCCCGGCTGTCGCTAGGTTCAAGGTATGTTTCGGCGGACACCCGCGACTGGGCGGAAGCGATAAAAGGCAGAATCAGAAAAGCGAGCAGGACGTTAAGCCAGGTTTTTCCTGGTCTCTTCCGTCCATTTATCCCTTTCTGCCATGGATAGGCGTTGTTCATATCGTAATCTTTCTACTTCTTCCTGAACTCTGTCAAAGTCCCGGCTGAATCGGGAACTCAGTTCCCCGTTCTTTTTGGCACGAGCCGATTTTAGCTGTTTTTCCAAATCAGGTGCATAAGTGACCACTATATAATCGTCGGCACTCACGAAAACCTGGGCACTTCCCGGCTCCCCCTGACGAGCGCCGCGTCCGATCAACTGCCGGTCAATTCGCTTACTTTCGTTTCGTTCCACGACTACTACGTGCAAACCACCGGCTTTGAGAGAATTTTCGCTCAAAGAAATGTGGGTTCCACGTCCCGCCATGTTTGTAGCAATAAGAACCTGACCTTCTTCTCCGGCGGTGGCTATGATCTCGTTCTCCTCTTCATCCTGTTTGGCTGTGAGGATTCTATGGGGAATTCCGCGATTCACGAGTTCCTCTGAGAGGGATTCACTTTCCCGGATCGTCCTTGTGCCGACCAAAATGGGCTGACCTTTACTGTGTCTTGATTCGACATCCCCGGCGATCGCAGCAAACATCGCTTCCCTCGACTGAAAGACCCGCTCTTTTTCCAAAACCCGCTGACTGGGACGATGCAGCGGCACAGTAACCGTAGGCATCTCGAAAAACCTCCAGAACTCGCCCGCTGCTTCGGCGCCGGTTCCGGTCAATCCGCATTTCCTGTCGTAAAAGCCGAAATAGCGCTGCCTCGTGATGCTGCCCGACGTTTCATTTTCCGGGTTTATCTCCACATCCTCTTTGGCCTCGACGGCCTGATGAAGCCCCTCCCGCCAGGTCCGCTCCTCGAAACGACGCCCGGTGAATTCATCGACAATCACGACTTTTCCTTCCTCCGACACAACGTATTGGGCATCGCGAATAAAGTTATGCTCCGCTTTGAGAGCATTCAGAATATAATCTTCCCAGGGGCGCTTCAGCATATCCCAGGGAATCCCTTCGACATCGTAGATTTTCTCTTTCCCTTTTCCGGTCAGCTTGATTACCCGATGAGCGCCTTCTCTGGTAAAGTCGCGATCCTCCTCCAGATTTTCGATCATATCCCGAGCGAAAATGTAGGGAATTCCTTCAATCCCGCTTCCTCCGGGCGAGCTTGTACTAATAACAAGCGGAGAACCTGCTTCATCGATCAAAACACTGTCGACCTCATCAATAATAACAAAGGGATGCCCGGTCTGACAAACATCCGGTTCCGGTGATTTGCTGCTAAGTAACGCATCCCGCAAACGCTCACGCGGGCCGGGCCGGGGTGATTGAATCATCGCGAGCTGATCACGTAAATAATCGAAACCAAACTCATAGCCTACTCCGTAGGTGATATCTTTTTCATACTCGACCCTTTTTACCGACGCCGGTTCCCGCTCCGGAAGCAATCCCACGCTAAAACCCAGCAAATCGAAGATTGGTTGAGAAAACTCGAAATCCCGTTCGGCGAGATAACTGTTTACGGTAACAGCGTGAACACCTTTCCCGGCGAGCGCAAAAGCGAAAGCAGGCAGCGAAACAGCAAGCGTCTTTCCCTCCCCCGTGGCCATCTCGGCGACTCCACCACGGACGAGGATCAGTCCGGCTATGATTTGGCAGGGATAGTGGGACATTCCATGTGCCCGCATCGCTGCCTCGCGGACCAGGGCAAAACCCGGTTCGATAAAATCTTCGAGTTCCTTTTTCCCGGAAACAACCTGCTCTTTCATTGCCAGAGCCGCTGTTTTCAGTTGATCGTCTGTTTGTTTCCCAAGCCCTTCAGCCAGTTTTTCGATCTTGTGCAGCCGTGCCTTGTCAGAGAGATTACGACCGGGATTTTTGGCAGCCCGCCAGTTCTGTACCACCTTACCTTTCAGGTAGCCCCGCTTATCATACTGGGAATTGAGGGAAACTGGCATATTCTGGCAACTATAATCGATTCGTCACAATTAAGCAATCCTACCGGAGGGACCACTTAAGACGGGTAAAAGCCTGTTTTGAACACAATTAAATGATATTTTTCCGGTTTACATGAAAAAGGCTTCCCGCATTCGCAGGAAGCCTGATCACAAAGACTAACGAATCAAAAGCGGTTTTAATTCTGCGGGAAACCGGCATGTATGGTATTCAGCCCGTCTTCCATTGTCCTGAACACTCCAACGTCATGACGCTTGAGAAGAGATCCCCGGGCTTTATCCAGAGAAGTGAATGCAACATTATAGGTCACAACACTAACAAGGAATGCTTCTTCAGAGGCGAGGTTACGATCCAGAGCATCGAGAATCAGCTGTAACTGATAGCCAACCGAGTTTCCGTTCGCATCGACGTTCAGGCGGTTTTCCAGTTCCCTGACTTCTTCGCGAGTTGCGAGTGCCGTCTGATATTTGCCCTGCATGTCACGATAAGCTGTCTGAAGCTCGCGATAGGCAACGATCGCTTCGAGAGCGATGTTGTCGATCGTAGTCTTCACGTTGCTGAGCTGCTGACGAAGCTCGTGCCTACGACGCTCATGACGTGCTTTCGCGAAATTATTGCCGAGGGGTTTCTCGAAACTGAAACCGAACAGATGCCCATTTTGATTATCCCACTGATCATCAATGGCGGAACTCAAATCTCTGCGCCCACCGAGACCGGTTTGAGAAGTTTCAATAATCAGATTTAAAGTGGGAAGCAACTCGTTCTTGGCGAGATCCCGACGAATGCCGGCGGCTTGTGTCTGGTAGAATGCTTCAAGCAACTCGGGACGGTTACTGATGGCGGCACGGGCCACTTCCCGGACATCTTCCTGGGGAGCCGCCAAAATTGGCCGACTGCATGGAATAATCTCGGTGCTTTTTCCGAGAGCAAAATCAGGACCGCTAACCAAAGTTCTCAGACGATCTTCCGCCAGTCTGATCGACATTTCGGCACGAACGAGTGCTGCGTTGCGCTGGGCGACTGAGGAGCGTGCTCTTAACAATTCAGAAGCATTGGCCTCCGGGTCAACTTCAGCACGCTCTTCGAGTTGCTCAACAATGCGAGCGGTTTGAGCTACGGCGAGTTTCTTCTGCACAAAGTTTGCACGAGCGAGATAGACGCCCCAATACGTGCGGCTAATCTCAAGGAGATACTGTTCCAGCTGGCGAACGTATTCCGTGACACCCATTTTGGAATCAAGCATCGCAATTTTTATCCCGGCAGTGTTGTAGTGATAGCCGCCGCCCTTGAGTAAAGGATGAGAAATGGACAGAACCACCTCGGATCCCGACTGGGGATTCGGCTGCAGGAAGTTCGAATTGTTATTCAATGTCGAAAGACTGTTGGTAAGTGACAACTCGGTTCCTGTCTGGAGCTTCTTCCTGACACCAAAGTCACCTTCCTTGAGTTGCTGATCAAATCTCCCCTGAATTTGACCGGTAGTCAGGGTGCTGGAGGTAGGCTCATTTGTATGAGTGTAGCGGCCGTCGATAAAAGCGATCATGTCAAACTGGCCATACGCCTCCTGAATACCAGTCTGACGAATCACCGGAATTTCTGAAAAGCTTTTAATTTGGTGAGAGTAACGAAGTGCCTCACCGTAGGTATCGCGGATGGTCCGACGAATTGCACCGTGCTCACGCCAAACACGCTGATACATTCTGCTCGACCAGTTAGCACTCATGTTTCCGGGGACGCCGGGAAGCCTTCGCAGAGAAGAGTCATCATTAATGTCCGCCAGATTTTTCGAATACTCTTTTGCCACCTCACTGATAAGCCATTCCACATTTTGCTCGGACACGGACTTCTTCACCAATGGAAGAGGACAGAAAGGAAACCGGTTTAAAGGATCGGAAGTAACTTCGAGATCGTCAATCGCGGTGTGATCCTCGACTTTCGATGTCAGCCGGGTTTCCTTCTGGTAAGTCCCGGTTGCACCCTGAACCGATTCATCGGGCAGGCGCGCCGACTTGAATTGAGTTCCTTTCGGCCACTTTCCACCATTTTTCACTTCAGCAGCGACTGGACCATTTCCATCGGGCTCACCGTCGGGTGCCGGGGCGGTCTCAATCATTTCCACAGCCTGGGTATCACCGAGAAGTGGCTCATTGTCTCCTCCACCTGCCGGAATCGGGCCGCGCACAGGATCCACTACATTTGGTAATGCAGGCAGTGCCGGAAGATCGACTCCTTCGCGATCAGTAGCAAACAGCGAGGACTTCACTTTCTTCACCGCATCTTTCACCGGCTGGGATTCCTTCTCTACCGGCTTCACCGAAACGGAAGGAGACTCCTGTGCGACTGTCAACAACGGACAACCCACTACAGGTATTAGAAGAAAAGTAAGGAAATGGCGTATTTTTTTCATCGTTTGTGTCGAGCTTAGCCAAGAGGTGTAAACAATCACGTCATTCAAGTCAACATTGATTCGCAATTTTTTTGGTTATTCTAAGAAATGCTAAAGGTTAATTAATTTAAAATATTTACCGAGGTGCGCCGTTGACCCGTCCTTGTTCCCGTTGGATTGATTTATCCATATGAATTCGGATCAAAACCAATCAAAATCGCATCTTTCCCGTCGAACTACTCTGAAAGCAGCGGCCGGAGCCTCCGTTTTATCAGGGATTGTCCTGCCGCACGTTCATGCTCAAGGTAATGAAGAGATCAAGATTTCCCTCGTAGGGTGTGGCGGACGCGGCACAGGCGCTGTGAAAAACGCCCTGTCCGTATCAGGAGCACTTGGCCCGCTTAAGCTTCATGCAATGGTCGATGTGTTCGAAGACAAATTAAACCGCAGCCATGAAGTTCTTCTCAAACAGGAAACGATCGCTGATAAAATCGACGTCGCAGAAGAGAGAAAATTCATAGGTTTCGACGGCTACAAGAGCGCCATGGATTCGATGAAACCGGGTGATATTGCAATCCTGACGACACCCTGTGCTTTTCGCTGGCCCATGTTCGAATATGCAGTCGAAAAAGGACTCCATGTGTTTATGGAGAAACCGGTGACCCCCGATGGATTCTCATCCAGAAAAATTCTGGAAATCAATGAGAAGGCCAAAGCAAAAAACCTCAAAGTGGGCGTTGGCCTGATGTGTCGCCACTGCGCCGCCCGTGGTGAGTTGCACAAAAGAATTCAGGATGGTGCGATTGGCGACATTACCATGATGCGCTCCTACCGGGCACAGGGACCCATCGGCAGCTGTTTTACGAAAAAGAATCCCGGGGATATGAGCGATCTTAAATACCAGATCAGGAATTTCCACAGCTTCCTCTGGCTGAGTGGCGGCGCGTTCAGCGACTTTTTCATCCACGGAATTGATGAATGTTGCTGGATGAAAAACGCCTGGCCGGTCAAAGCGCAGGCTCAGGGAGGGCGGCACTATCGCGACGAGGATCACATCGACCAGAACTTCGACAGCTACTCTGTTGAGTATACCTTCGCCGATGGCACGAAATTCTTTTATGACGGCCGTAACATGAAAGGGTGCCGCCAGGAATTTGCCGCCTACGCGCACGGCACAAAAGGCGCTGCTACGATTTCCGCGAAGAGCCACACCCCGGCTCATTCCCGCATTTTCAGCGATCATAACATCAGTACGAACCTGCGCGGGAAGCCGGAAAATCTCGTCTGGGCATTCCCGCAGACGCCACGCGAACCCAACCCGTACGATCTTGAATGGGAACACCTACTCGATGCCATCCGGAACGACACTCCCTACAACGAAGTGGAACGGGGAATCGCCGCCAGTATCACCACATCCATGGGGCGTATGGCAGATCACACCGGCCAGGAAATCAACTACGATCAAATGCTGAACAGCGAACACATCATGGCACCGAATGTGAAGGAACTCACCCTCGACGGCGATTCTCCGTTGAAGCCGGATGAAAACGGTTTTTACCCAATCCCGGAGCCGGGAATCAAAAAAGACCGGGAGTATTAGAAGTCCGACAGCCGGTGGGAGCTATATTCGGAGCAAGCCTGGTTTGTCGCGAGAACTGCGGTATAACCGGGCTGCCTTCGTAAAAAGACTAGTTGCCGCTTTTCACATCATCATGCTCCTCAAAAACCCAACTGGCCTCGGCTGACACTCATTCCGAAGTGGTCTGTGGACCGCGAAGATGACGCTAGAAATGCTCCTCTAAGCGGTCTGCTGAGAAAACAAATTTCAAACCTTCCGGTGGAAACACCGGAAGGTTTTTTTGTTGGCAATTCCTGCGTCGTTTTTCTGATTAAACAGGGTGCAATAGAAGGCTGTACCCTGTTAAGTCCCGGATTAAACAGGGTACAGTCCGGAACCGGGCGTATAAGAAACGGCACATCAGATGAAAAAAATTCTCAAAGGAGTTATCCTTCCCGCTTTGATTGTTTTTGCGATAGCACTGGCATTGGCAGACCGGTACGCAAGGCCCCGAGCTGAAATGGCGGTCGCATTCAAAGCGAAGACCCTGTGCGCTGCAGCATATATTTCAGGCAGGGACATTTTGTCCTCGGAAATCGAGGATGTTTCAGCGGGGGATCTCAACTTTCTGAAAGTGTTCCGGACGAAAAAGGCCGTCGACTCGGTCACTGTGTCTTTTTTCGGACTACATCCCGCTACAGCCGTTTTCAGAGAAGGCATCGGCACCACCCTTGCTATCGGTAAAACGCCGGAACAACTGCGGAGGGAAACGTCGGGGGCTGTTGCTGCCCCCCCCGCCAATCCCTCCCTGCTCTGGCCGGAGGGGAATAGAGTCGACATTTCGCTCGCGCCCGCTTCGATCAATCGAAAAATGCTGAATTCGCTGATCGACTCCGCGTTTTCAGAACCGGACAACCCACTCAGAACGAGAGCCATCGTCATAGTTTACGACGGTCGGGTTATTGCGGAAAAGTATGCTCCGGGTTTCGATGCCGACATGCCGCTGAAAGGCTGGTCGATGGCCAAAAGCGTTACCAATGCGCTGGTCGGAATCATGGTAGATCAGGGAAAACTCCATCTTGAGGACAAATCACTCCTACAGGCCTGGCAAACAGAGGGCGATCCGCGCGCTGCGATCAGCCTCGACAACATGCTGCACATGAGCAGCGGGATCGACTTTAACGAAACGTATTCCGTCGATCCGGAAAGCGACATATCGATGATGCTGTTCCGCACAGGAAATGCCGCCGGATTTGCCGCGACCAAGCCCGCCGACAAACCGCCCGGAACTTTTTTCGAATACGCCAGCGGCACCACAAACCTTCTCTGCCGGATCATTCGGGAAAAAATTAACGATGACGCGATTTACCATGCTTTTCCGAAGCGCGA
Source organism: Verrucomicrobiales bacterium (assembly GCA_029213025.1). GTDB lineage: Bacteria > Verrucomicrobiota > Verrucomicrobiia > Verrucomicrobiales > DEV007 > Arctic95D-9. The sequence goes on along the minus strand of JARGOZ010000021.1, from coordinate 35,872 downwards.
ACTGTTCCACAAAATCGGAGCGCACTCCGCCATTCTGGAGCGCGATGCTTCCGGGACATTTGTTGGTTCGTCTTTCGTCTACGCGACCGCCCGTGACTGGGCGAGACTGGGCCTTCTTTACGCCAATGACGGAATTTGGAACGAAGAACGTATTCTGCCGGAAGGCTGGATGGAGTACTGCCGAACACCCGCCCCTGCGGCTCCGCAGGGTGAGTACGGGGCCCACTTCTGGCTCAAACTGGAGGGCCAAAATGACCGCTCCGATTTACCTGCCGGAATCTTTCACATGTCCGGCCATGAGGGACAGTTTGTCTCTATATCGCCGGAGAAAAAACTGGTTGTGGTCCGTCTGGGATTTACCCTCGAACAAGATGCATGGAATCAGGGAGAGTTCGTTTCGAAAATCCTCGAAACCCTGTAATCATCCAAGCTCCAGCGGCCCTTTCTCACAATATTTTTCCGTTCCGAACGTGGAAATATTGTGCCCCATCGACTGAGCGACCGACAACCAGAGTCGGTTGTGAGGTGCGCCTTTCATATTCAGACTTCGCCCGGTCTTGAAGCCGTGGGCTTTTCCACCGATTAAAAGAAACGGCACATCATTCAAAGTGTGACTGTTTCCTTTGCCCAGTTCGTTCAGCCAAATAATCAGCGTGTTGTCCAGCATACTGCCGTTGGCACCGGGTTCCGGTGTATTCGCGAGCTTCCGGGTAAGATAAGCGAGTTCACCGGCGAACCAGGAATTGATTTTGACCAGTTTGTCCACCGCTTCGATATTCTTATCCGGTTCGTGAGAAAGGCTGTGGTGGCCTTCTTTCACTCCAAGCCAGTTCATTCTCGCCTGACCGACAGATCGCATAAACTGCAGAGTTGCGATCCGTGTCATGTCATTAGCCATGGCATTCACGAGCAGGTCGATCTGCATCCGGCTGATTTTCGGAGTGTTATCGTTTACCAACTCGATATCCGGATCGATATCGGGAACGGGATGCGCGAGATGGTCATCGTCATCTTCACGTTTCAACTCCTGTTCCATTTCGCGAACCAGGGTGAGATGCTCCTCCAACCGGGCACGGTCTTCAGCACCCAGCTTTTTCGAAATGAGAGCCAAATCATCACGAACATCATCAATGATACTGGCCAGACTTTCTTTGTCCTTCATTTTGCCATACAGCCGCGACAACATTTGTTCGGGGTCATTGATCGGCGCGACGGGCTTGTTGGGACCGGAATAGCTCATCCGGGTCCAGGGATCAGCCCGGTTCGGCACCGCTACGCCGAATTCCAGAGAACCAAACCGGGTCCTCGAATCCTCGCGGCTCTGAAGGAAATTTTTTAACTCCTGATCAATCGAAATCCCGCTTGCCCAACCAGCCGGGGTATCTGATCCCCCCTGGATATTGCCCGGAAAAAGTTCGGTCCCGGTGAGAAGACAGCTCATTCCGCGCATGTGACGGTCACCGTCGCCTCCAATCCTGTTGTTTATGCCGCGGAGAGCCAGCATCTGATCCTTGAACGGCGCAAGAGGTTGCAGAATTTTACCCAGTTGAAATTCCTGACCCTCGCCCTTTGGCCAAAATTCTTCGGGAACGGTGCCGTTCGGCGAAAACATAACAATGAGACGCTGCTTTCCCCCGCCCTGAGCAGCATTCAAGCCCGGCAAACCGGTCAAAAAAGGCAGAGTGGCTGCCGATACGCCAATATCTCTCAAAAACTGGCGGCGTTGAATCATAGAGGTGTTCATGGTTGTTTGGCGATGCTTAGAGGAACTTGTTTATTTTCTCCCGAAATCGATGTCACAGCAATATCGATCAAAAGGTCCGGAATGTAACATCCGGATTTTTCAAAATCAGCCCGCAGTTTCTCCATTGTTTCCGGCCCGTAGGCCCGAACCGGCTGTTTCACCATGTGATGGAAAAGTTGCTGGATAAAAGCGCGGTGCGCTGAGTCGGAACTGGCTGCATATTCGGCAACATCTCGTGCGCCCCGGATTTTCAATGTCTCCCCGGACTCCGTTTTCAGGTTTCCGGTGGAATTCACCGGCTTGTTTTTATCTTTTGTCTGCCAACGACCGATACCGTCGTAATTCTCGAGGCTGAATCCCAGCGGATTGATTGTTACGTGGCATGCCATACAGGCTTTCGACCGGGTCATTTCAGTAACCTTCTCCCTCATTGTAAGAGATGGATCAAATTTGCCCTCTTTAAAGACATTGGCCATGGGAGGCGATTTCAGCGTCATTCCGACAATATTCCGGGTCAAAAACACCCCCCGGTGGATCGGTGACGTGCTGTTGTGATAAGCGAGAGACGAAAGGAGAAATGGATGAGTAATGATTCCGGAACGATGATCCGAAGGAATGGACACTTTGGTGAAGTCACCTTTGATGTCAGATTTGCCGTAGAGTTTGCCCAACCGCTCATTGAGATACAAATGGTCATCCAATAAAAGTTTCCGGTAATTCGCCCCCTCGCCCCAAACGGCATCTTCGAGGAACAGGTTTAAAGAAGTCCGCAAATCCGACAGGACCGCGTCTGAAAATTCAGGATAAACCGATTTATCCTTGGCCAGTTCCCCGGCCCGTTCCAACTCCAGCCAATGATGGAAAAATCCCTTCATCTTGGCCCGGGTTCGCCAGTCCCACGTCATTTGTTTGGCTACATCTTCGATCTTTTGCGGACGGTCGAGATGACCCTTCGCTGCTTTATCCCGGAGTCTTTGATCGGGAACAGAATCCCACAGAGTCAGGGCCAGCTGTGCCGCGATACCCCATTGATCAGGCTCATCGCCACGGGACAACCCCGGATATAGAAAACGAGGCGAGGTAAGTGCCATGAGAACCAGGCGCTTCACCGCAAGGTCGAGAGATTTCGCCCCTTCGAAGTGTTGTTCCACATACTTTTTCCGTTCAACCTCTGAAAGTGGACGCCGAAAAGCGCGCTCGACAAATTGTAAGCCGAAATCCCGCACCTTCTTGTCGTAATCCGGTTTATCAGCCCGGGTTCGGGCCAGAGCATCGAGATGGGCCATCACATAGTCAGCGGATTCGACAGCTCCAGCTGTAACGGCATCAAACCATGCTTTGGATACATTTGTGCCGCGCTCGTAACCGACGCTGCGATCATCGGCCGGAAAAGGCGTCGCAACGGCAAGAGTTTCATGAACACGATGCGGCGTCAGATTCCTTTCCGGAATTGTTTCGAGAATCCCGTGCGGTTTTTTCCAGAGCAGCTCGATGGATGCCTTGTCTTCTTTGTAGGTAAAAAATTCGAGCCGAATCGGGTAAGGCCGGCCACCGATAAGAAACAGGCTTCCCGTTTCGTCCCGCACCTCGTTGGAGGGGGCTACCCACGCATCGATCAGTTTAATTCCGGTTTCGCCATGATCGTTTTCGTTAACCCAAAGAGTGGCTCCATTGCGGGTCCGGATTACGAATTCGTAGGTGCCGGTGTCTTCCGCAAGGATTGAACCCTCCCACCGGATCGAAAACCCCTCGCTGGAAAAATCTTTGGCCTCGTGGAACGAGGGAACCCCTTCTCCAAAATCAAACTTTATCCGCTTATCCAATCTCTCAAAGCGGTCGAATTTGGGTTTATATTTTTCTTGCGGAGTATCCTTATTTGTTTTTTCCGGAGTCTTTTTCGCCTCATCCTCCAGTTTCTTACGCTTTGCGATTTCGGCTTCCCGTTTTTCCCTTATTTCTTTTCGCTCGTTAAACTTAAATCCACCGTAGTACCACGCCTTGATCCCCCGATCTTCCGTACCTCCCACGTGCCCCCGAAATCCGAGAACCAGGTCCGCTATGGAATTTTGGTATTGCGGAACCGTCAACCGGCTCAGATCGATTCTTGCCGGAGTTTTTCTGGCGCGGGCTTCGACTGAGTAGAAAGCGTCGTAAATATATCCAGCCACGGCAAGTGCCTCCTCGCCGACACAGAGGTGCACCTCATCTTCCGGCATCGTTCTTTCGATTCTCTTTGCCAAAGACTGTATGCTGCGATCTCCATAGAGAGGATCGTCAGCCATTCCCTCAACACCTTCACCGTGTTGGCCGTGACATTCCAAACACAACTTTTCGTAGATCGCGGATCCAGTTTTCGCCGGATCAGAATACCCTGTCGCTGATAGGGATATCAGGATGACAAATACGCGAATAGCTACGTTTGTATTGAGGGTCATCGGGCAAATAAACAGAGAAAGGCCTTCTGCTACATCTACGCCGAAAGTCTTTCAAGAGTTTTATGAAAGCGCTACATATTCGCGCAAGGTTCCTTATCTGGGTAATTGCAAATAATGAACCAAATCCTCAACATAAGCCTGAGGGTTTGTCGAAGATCCAGTTTGCGAATAGAATTTTTCCCCAGAGGAAGTCAATAGAAGCATTGTAGGATACCTTGCGACATTATATTTTTCCCTAAGCATCGCATCAGATCCTGTTAGCTTTAGATTGACTGGAACCGTGATTCTGACAAGCACCAGATTTCGATTCGCATAATCCCTGAAAATTCTTGTATCCAAAACCTCTTTTTCGAGAACCTGACAAGGTTTGCACCATGAACTACCGGTGAATACCAACATAATCGGCAAGTCATACTTCTTAGCCTCTGTTTGCGCTCCAACCAGGTTGTAATGCCACCTGGCTATCCTCTTTTTGGGGAGGGGATTTTTCCGAATCGTAGAAAAAACCGGAGACTCCTGATTTCTAATTTTAGAAAAATACACTCGATCATTTACGCCCAGATTCTCCAGCGAAATAACAAACTCTTTACCGTCCGAAGAACGCCGGATAGCTATCGAATCCTCCCGTTTCCCCAGTATAGTTGCCTCGAGCGAACGTCCATTAACGTCCACAAGAGTTCTCTGAATCGGGAACATTACCGGCACCGGATATTCCTTTTTCAGATCCCCGACCTTCTCAGACTCAGGAACGCTTCGGTCAGAATCACTGAAATGCAGCGATTCCGCAACATCTGTTCCCTCTCCTCCTTTATCCACAATTTTCAATCCCAAGGTATCGACGGCCAATTGTTTTACATCGATCAGCTCAAACTTCACAACTGCCACCCCGAAAAGGACTGCAAATAAAACCAAAATGAATAGCGACTTAGCCATATTCCAAAAATTGTATAAACCCAGAAATCATCAAATGAAAAAGACACCTGCTTCCTGCCATATCATTACTAAGACTCAAAAATAAAGTTAATTTCCATTTCTGCAAAAAAGAGTAAATTGTCAGGACTGATGGGAACCAGGTCTGATCACAACACTCCGGAACGTGCAAAAACCATTTCTGTGGGCGACTCCTTTTTTGAAGGTCGCTTTCACATTGTAGAACCCACCGACACGGGTGACTTCAGTGTGGCATGGGTGGCCCACGATTCAATCCTCCACAATCAGTCCACGCTGAAATACCTGCTCGATTGCACGAAATTGAGTAACCGGGAAATCGCGGATTTTTGCGAGGAAACGAAATGGCAACTGTTTCAACATCACCCGCACATCGTAAAGGTATTTGAATTACAATCCCACACCACCGCGGCTGATTTAATCGGGAAATTGATTACCTCGAAACCATCCGGGGAGAACCCAAATGGTGGAAACCCTTTTTTCGAAGTTCAGCATATCGAAGATTTGATCGAACTACTCTGCGAAAGCCTGCTTCGGATTCACCTCCCTTCGATTGCTGAAACAAATGACAGCAATTCCGCTGATGGAGTGTTCCTACGTGAAGACAACCGCAGCGAGTTCGCCTTCGAGGTATCGAAAAAAGTTACACACACCATCACCCGCCTAACCGGAGTCCGCTCGATTTTTACAACGGCTTATGGCAGCCCGGAACAAGGCCTCGGTAAACCGCTGGATGAAAAACAGGATGTCTATGCGGTTGGCGCTTTGATTTACGACCTGCTCACAGGGCGACCGCCCTTTTTTCAGGGAGACGTCCTCTGCCAAATTCAGCAGATCACTCCACCGTCGATGTCGGAGCGGCGGCGGGAACTGGGATGCAAAGGCGGACTCATTACCCAACGCTGGGAAGATGCGGTATCAGCTTGTCTCGCTAAAGATCCGGCGGCCCGGCCGGATTTCGCCCAACTGATTTCTCACCTTTTTAAAGAAACCGGGCCCGTATCCGGAAAAAAATCGTTTCGTGTTTCAAAGCTTGGAATTCTTGCTCTCACCGGGTTTTGTCTCGCCGGGATATCAATCAATGGAGCTAAAAAATGGCCGGAAAAATTTAACTATTCGACCGAGGTCAATTCTTTGGCTGTGGATCAACCTGTATTTCCCGAATTACCGGCACTGAACCTCCCCAAACCGTCACTCACCATTTCCTCGGCTCTTCCGACCTTGAAAACGGTTGTCAGCAAATATGTGAGCCTGCCAAAACCACCTGAACTCGAAATCCCGAACGACATAGAGGATACAAACCCGGTTCGGGCTGAACGAATCTTCGCAAGTATTATCGCACCGGAACCTGAACCACTGTCGCTGGAACCCGCCTTCCTTCCGGCTGATCCTGTGCCTGTAGCCATTCCTGAGGCGATAGAGGAACCGAATGACAAACCGGAGTCAAAAATACAAAAAGGTGATCCCTTTGTACTCGAATCGATCAACATGAAAATGATTTGGGTTCACCCGCTCAAATCCTGGATTTCCTGGTCCGAGGTGACCCGCAAACAGTTTTCCTATACGGGAGAGAAAGTCCGCAGTCGATTTTCCGGAGAAGATCGCCCGGTCGACAGTGTCAGTTGGTATCAGGCAATGGAGTTTTGCGAGAAACTCACCGCGCAGGAAAGAAGCGCCGGTCGCCTCCCGGTTGGCTATGAGTATTCTCTGCCAACGGAAAAACAATGGAAACTTTTTGTCGGGGACGCTGATCTCAATCACGCTTATCACGGACAAAGCGGCTCAACCGGACCAACCGCACCCGGTTCACTGCCCGAAAATAACTACGGTCTCGTGGATGTTCGGGGAAATCTATGGGAATGGACTCTCGATGATTTCGATACGAAAAATCCCGCTAAAGGAAAAGCTCTCCGGGGTGGTTCTTATGTAACCAAAGGCTATATGATCATGGACGAATTCGCCCGCTTCTACGGTAAAAAGGATGTCAGCTACCACCAATATGGATTCCGTTTTGTCCTTACACCGGTAAAGCCTGAAGGATAGCCGCAAAAAAAGCCGCTTATTCTCAGCGGATTCTTTCCATTATTCTTAACACGAAGCAAAAATTACTCTTCGTCGCTCTTCCACCAATCAGTAGGCCGCTCCCATGGTTCCAGAGCGTCTCCCTTTTCTTCGTTCACTTCGTAATTATCGTCGATATAAAGAGCTTCCTCTTTGGAAAGTTCATCAAGAAGCTGTGTCAATTCATCCGGCTGAGAATTGATCTTCTTCTCTTTCCAAATGAAATAAGCAAACGCCATCCCGATTCCCAGCAACATTCCGATGATAATCCCCACCATCAAAAATGCCGGTGCTGAATTTCCCGAGATATGAGGACTGACACCGGATCCGGAGCCCTTCCACTGCCAGGCAGTGTCGACAAGCGCGAGAGCAACTAGTGAAGTGCCGACCACGGCTGCGGTATTCTTCCAGGATATGCCCTTAATGCGTTTCGTCATAACAATATACTGCGACACAGTTTTGCGAACTGTATCAAATGTAACGGGATTCGCCAATAGAAATTAGTTCTATAGTGGTGATTTTTTTCATACTCAACTCACTCATTCTAGTAAATTATCAGTTTTGAGAGATTTTTCACCATTTTCCCGTGAAAAAGCTGTGGAAAAAATCCCGGTGTTGCTTCGGATACCTACAGCGTAAAGTGGGAATTATCGCATGGAATCGAAAAAAACAATGCCGAGAATAGCCATCATCAACGTCGTGGGGCTTTGTCAGAGAATCCTCGGACCGGAGACACCTTTCCTGTCACGTTTCGCCAGGGACAAAAACAGGTCGATTTCGAAAATCCGTCCACTGCTTCCGGCTGTTACTTCGACGATGCAGGCCACTTTTCTCACCGGTAAACCGCCGGGCGAACACGGCATCGTGGCTAACTACTGGTATGACCGGGAGTTCGCCGAACATCGTGGTTGGAAACAATCCAATTACCTCGTGTCGGGAAAAAAAATCTGGGAACGGATTCGGGAAGAAAATCCCGGTTACACCTGCGCGAAAGTTTTTTGGTGGAATAATATGTATTCTTCCGCGGATTATTCGATTACCCCCCGCCCCATCTATTGTGCCGACGGAAAAAAAGTCTTCGATGTCCAAACCTGGCCGATGAATCTCCGGGACGATATCAAACAGGATCTCGGAAATTTTCCCTTTCCGGCATTTTGGGGCCCCGCCGCAGGCCTTCCGTCCAGCGAATGGATCGCCAAAGCGGCCATGTGGTTTGAGGAGAAGTTTTCTCCCGGCATGAATTTGGTCTACCTCCCGCACCTCGACTACAACCTACAGAGATTCGGACCTTCTGATACCCGGGTTGAGGAGGATTTCCGGCAAATCGATCAAGTCGTTGAGGAGTTAGTGACCTATCTCGAATCCCGGGGTGTCACCCCGGTCATTCTGAGTGAATACGGTATCACCCCGGTACACCGTCCGGTTCATATCAACCGGGCCTTTCGCGAGAAAGGTTGGATTTCCTGCCGGGATGAACTGGGTCGGGAACAAATCGACCCGGGAAACTGCAAGGCACTGGCGATATCCGATCACCAGTTGGCCCACATCTATATAAATGATCAATCGATTGAAGAAGAAGTGAAGAACACGGTCTCTGCTCTCGAAGGAGTGGCCTCGGTTCATTTACGTCCCGAGCTCGCCGGAATTGGAATCGACCACGAAAGAGCCGGGGATCTTGTTGCAGTCACTGATGAGCACAGCTGGTTCACCTATTACTACTGGAATGATGATGAAAAGGCACCCGACTTTGCCCGCTGCGTCGATATCCACCGCAAACCGGGCTACGATCCAGCCGAGCTGTTTATCGACCCCGCAATTTGCTGCCCGAAACTAAAGATTGCCGGTAAACTACTGAAAAAGAAGCTTGGCTTCCGAATGCTGATGGACCTGATCCCACTCGATGCCGACCTGGTAAAAGGCTCTCACGGATGTATACCCGAGTCGGAAGATGATTTCCCTCTACTTATTGGAAATTTTGCCGAGTTGCGCGGAGATGAAACTATAGACGCAACTCAGGTATACGATCACCTGCTGGCACTGGCACTGGCACTGGCACTCGGAAGCTCGACCTCGTAGATCGGCTGCCTCTTTTTCTCCGTGGAGATTAGAACTGCCTTGCCATCGGTAGTAAAACAAACGCCTTCGCCCTGCTTTTGCATAGGGAAGATAAAAGGTCGCGGCATCGGCCCGGACAAAACTTCCGCCCAGCTTTCGCCGCCGGTTCTCCGATATAGATAACCGGCATGGTAGGCTCGCACAATCAGAGCGCGTCCGTCGTCTGAAATATCCATCGCTGAAAAATTTTTGGAACTCAATTCAGCTATTCGGCGCGCGACTGCTTTATCCGAACTTTTTGCCGGTATATCCAGTTCGTAGACACCGGATATACCAGCCAATTCGGGGTAGATCTTTTCAATCAGAATGATTTTGTTTCTTTCCAGATCAACTCCTATGGACTCGCAGTTTTTCGGTCCATCTTCGTAGGTAAACTGAAGGTCTATCCATCGTTCGATCTTTTGAATACCGGGATCTGTAGAGGTGAAATCAATTCCCGGCTCTTCGAATATACAAAGTTGATACCCTTTTCGCCTGCGAAGATTATCTCCGGTATCACCTACTACGATATATGATTTCCCGCCCTGGCTGTAGGTTGTTATATCCTCCCAGTCCCGGTTTATACTGTGCGCCAACTCAATAGTGCCCAGCGTATCCCCCGTTTTCAGAGACACCAGAAACAGATAAGGTTTACCTCCCGAATCGTTGTGGGTCCACACCGCACCGGGATATCTCGCAGAAAGATCTATACCGCTGTTTTCATCAATTTTCGACGACTTCACGATGGTTACCTCTTTGTAGGCAGGCGGTTCGCATTTTGCCTCGGCGATAAACGCAAACATCAGGAATAGCAGAAATCTCATAGGTTGGCAGACTGTTAGCCCAGTTTAAGACCCTTCTCCAGGCTTGCCCCTTTCATAAATTCCGAAATAGCCATGCGCTTTTTGCCTTCGATTTGCAAATTCCTCGTAAATCGAAGCGATGTATCCGCCCCGCAGGCAACATGGAGAGCGCCCTTATCATCCAGCAGAGTGCCGGGCAGTTCGCTGTTAGATTTTCCGGTTTCCGCAAAAGGAAACAACTTTAGTATCCGACTTTTTTTCCCCCCAGGAAGTATCGTGGTCGTTCCCGGCCAGGGATCGTAGGCCCGGACAAGCCGCTCAATTTCCGGCGCCGGCAAACTCCAGTCAATGACTCCATCCTCGCGTCCCAGTTTTCCCGAATAGGTAACCTGCTCCTCATTCTGCGGTTGCCTTTCTGCTTTCCCTGCGAAAAGCAGTGGCAGCCCCTTTTCCAAAATCCCCGGCCCGAGGTCGGCCAACCTGTCATGCAAAGAACCACCTGTCTCATCGGATGCGAGATCGATAACGGATTGCAAAATCATATCTCCGGCATCCAGTTTCGGCGCGATATGCATCAGGGTAATACCCGATTGAGCGTCTCCGTCGCGGATCGCCGCCTGAATCGGCGATGCACCACGATGCCGGGGAAGCAGCGAAGCGTGAAGGTTTACACAGGCGATTCGCGGAGCGTTTATCACCGCCCTGGGGAGAATTTGACCATAGGCCATCACCACAGCGATATCGCAATGGAGCGATTCCAAAGCAGCGATTGCATCCGGCTCTTTACGAAAAGAGTGCGGTTGGAAAACCGGAATGTCCGCCGCCAATGCCCGCACCTTGACTTCCGGAGGAGTCAGTATCTGCTTCCGGCCGATCTTTTTGTCCGGCTGGGTGAATACGCCGACCACATCCACATCCGGTGAAGTGAGCAACCAGTCCAGACTGGGTAGAGCAATTTCCCCCGTTCCCATAAATACAATTCGCATGTCGCAAAACTCGCTACAGGAAGAAAAGATTCAACGGGAATATGCCGATGATAAAGAACTCATCCTGTTGTAAAAGATGATCAAGACATGAAGGCATTTTTCACTATTCTTATTCTCGCCGCCCTCGGAGGTGGCGGTTATTACTACTTTGTCCGCCAGGATAAAACGATAAGCGATCTTCTCGGCAAAGAGGCCGCAGTTCTCTCCCCTGCTTCAGAAACCGCAACTACGCCCGCTGCCCCGCCAAAACCGGCTGCCTCCAAACAGCCCAAATTGCCGAAACCCGCTTTTTCCCGCCCCGGTCCAACAGAAAAAGTGGTGTCTGCGAAAGCGAAAATCGATCAATTTGTCGAAAAGCAATATCCGATGCCGCAGATTCTACCGCTTGCGGAAATCACACAAAACTGGTCCGACGTTCCCGCCCGCGCCTACCCCAATCAGGTCCTCGCCACGGAACCGGTTCCTTTCACTTTACTCATCGATGGCCAGGCGGCAGGTTCAACCAGGGTCCCTGCCGGAACTCCGATGAAACCGGTCCGCCTGGCCGGTGATCAACTCACCGTCGCCAGCCTCGTCAATGCCTCCATGCAAACCCAAATCCATGTCGATAAAACAAATTTCAAACAACAGATCCAAAATCGCTACAACACCTTCGTGAACCAGCAAAAACAGCAGGTCGCGGATAAGCGGGCCAGGGCGAAAAAATCACTTCTCGCGCAACCGGACCGTCTCGCAGCTCTGCAAAATAAAGGCAGCGGTAATAAAGGCGACGATCCCCGCCTCGCAGCAGTGAAAGCCAGTATCAAACGCGGCGAAGCATATCCCACTAAAATTGACGAAGCCGAGACCTATATGTGGAACGGCTCGGAAACAATCGGCGGGGAAATGAGCGGCACCTATGACACCGTTTCGGTTCACTTCGAGGTGTCGACCATCTTTGGAAAATTTCCCACCGACTACAAATGCCTCCTGAAAAACGGACAGGTCGTTGGCTGGATTGACCCCATCACCGAAGAAAAAATTACTAAAGAATGATCGTGAATATTTTCCGCCGGCTTTCCGGCATTCAACAGGGTACAGTCCCGCATTCAACAGGGTACAGTCTGGTATTCTGCGCCGCATTTTTTCTCATTCCCTGCAGTTCCGGGCAGGAGGAAATTCCGCCAATACCACGTCGAATCCCCCCCGCCGGAATGGAAATGCCGGCAGACCTTCGGCAAAAAATCGAAAAGTCGCTGGAGCCTTACGAAGAACGTCTCTGGGAGATTTCCGATCAGCCATATTCCGGCGATGTCGAAGTTCTTGTTAAAGCGGTTCAACTCGCAGTTCGTCACAACGAATTCTATAGTGAAAAGCATTTCGCCCTCGCTGAAAAATATCTAAAACTTGCAGAAGAACGCTACCACGAAATCGAAGAAAACAAGGCTCATCCCTGGTCCGATGACACCGGCCTGGTGATTCGCGGTTATCGCTCGTCGATCGACGAATCCTGCCAACCATACGGACTGGAAATTTCCCCGGATCTCGATCTCAGCAAACCGGTCCCGCTGGTAGTCTGGTTGCACGGCAGAGGGGATAAAACCACTGACATTCATTTTCTTGAGCGCTGCGCGTCGAAACATCAGGCCTTTGGCGGACTCCTCGGAAAACAAAACGAAGCCATCATTCTCCATCCCTTCGGTCGCCAGTGTGTCGGCTGGAAACACGCCGGTGAAATAGATGTTTTCGAAGCGATCGAAGCGGCGAAACGGGATTTCCCCGTCGATCCCGACAAAATCGTTCTGGCCGGGTTTTCCATGGGCGGAGCCGGAGCCTGGCATATCGGCGCGCATTACAGAGAACACTTCTGCGCGGTAACACCTGGAGCGGGATTCGCAGAGACAGCCCGCTACAACAATCTACAGCCGGAAAATTTTCCGCCAAAATATGAACAGACTCTTTGGGGCCTTTACGATGTGCCTGAATACCGTCGTAATTTCCTCAACGGTCCCCTTCTCGCCTATTCCGGGGAAGTAGATAAACAAAAAGCCGCCGCCGATCTTATGGCAGGCGAACTACTCAAGGATGGCCATACGATGCGCCACGTCATCGGCAAAGAAATGGCTCACAAATATAATAAAGAATCGGTCGCAGAGATTTGGGACTGGATTCGGGATACATGGAGTAAAGGCACCGAAACGCCGCAGAAAAATATCTATTTTCAAACCCGCACGCTTCGCTACCCCTCCTACAAATGGCTCAAAGTTACCGGTTTGGAAAAGCACTGGGATGATACCCGTGTAGATGGAACCTGGGATGCAGAGAAAAAGAAGATAACTCTGCTAACTACCAACGTAAGCGCACTCGAAATCGTCTCTCCCGACAAAACTGATGATATAGGTAACTTCCATATTACGATAAATAACCAGACCCTGAAATCCCGGAGTCCCGGATTTCCTGTGCATACCCTGACTTTCAGGAAAAAAGGCGACACATGGCAATGGGGTGAACGGAGTGGTATCCGTAAAAAAACGGGAATACAGGGCCCGATTGACGATGCCTTTATGAGTCGCTTCGTAGTTGTCCCGCCCAGGTCCGAATCCATTGAAAGCCCGAAACTGCAGCGCTGGGTCGAATTCGAACTCGAACATTTCCGTGACCGCTGGCAGGCGTTACTGAGAGGAAAGCTTCTTGAAGAAAAACCTTACGGGCTCGATTCCGGAGATATCAACGGAGGCAATCTAATTCTGTGGGGCGATCCATTTTCCAACAAAATGATAGCTGAAATCGTCGACCGGCTACCGATAGAGTGGGAAAAAGATCAGTTCACTTTTCGCGGTAAAACCTACTCGACCGAAGATCACGTTCCCGCGTTTATTTTTCCGAATCCGCTCAATCCGGATCGTTATATCGTTATCAACAGCGGGCTCACCTTTCGCGAAGATCACGACCGGACCAATTCCCTGCAAAATCCGAAACTCCCCGACTGGGCAGTAATCGGGCTAAACCAGTTACCCGATGGATCCGCACCCGGCAAAATTGTAGCAGCGGGATTCTTCGATGAAAACTGGAAGTAGAGGTTCTCAGTAAGTCAACAGAGACTCCACCCGCACGTCGTCCGGTAGATTTTTCCGGCCGTCGAGGAACTCCAGCTCTATCAAAAACGTCGCGCAGATCACATCTCCACCCAGCTTTTGCACGAGCTCCAGAGCAGCGGCAGCAGTTCCCCCTGTCGCGAGCAAATCCTCGTCCATCATGACCTTTTCCCCCGGCGCAATCGCATCGCGGTGGACTTCCACTTCAGCTTCACCGTATTCCAGTTTGTAAGCGATCGCTTCACACTGCCATGGCAGTTTGCCCTTTTTGCGGATTGGTACAAAACCGATACCAAGGCGGTCCGCCACAGCAGCCCCGAAAATAAACCCCCGGGCATCGATCCCGATGATTTTGCTTACCTTCTCCTCCCGTGCCGTTTCGATAAATCCGTCGATAGCCAACCGGAACAAATTTCCGTCACTTAACACCGGAGTAATGTCTTTGAATAGAATTCCGGGTTTCGGAAAATCCTGAACATCCCGGATTCCTTCTTCAAGTTTTTGTAAATCGGTGTCTTTCACGTGCGCATCTTCCGTTCAACCCGACGAAGGGTCAACCGGAGAAGCGGTGGTTTTTTCGTTAGCTCTCTCCGGATTTTGCATAGATTGCCCGTCATGAAATTAAAGGGAAAGACCGCAATTGTGACGGGGTCCAGCCAGGGTATCGGATTGGGCTGTGCCCTCGAAATGGCTAAACAGGGAGCTGAAATCATTCTCAACGACCGCCCCGGCAGTGAAATTCTGGCTGACGCCGTAAAAGAAGTGGAAAAACTAGGAGTCGCCGCCCACGGAGTTGAGGCAGACGCTTACACCCGTGAGGGAGCGCAATCCATCACCGATGCAGCGATGGAACGATTCGGAAAGATCGATATCCTCGTCAGCGTTCCCGGTTTCAACCTCCGCGATTCCTTCCTCGATTTTGATCCCGACAACTTCGAAAAAAACATCGCAGGAGTCCTCACCGCCGGCTTTCACATGAGCCAACTCTCCGCCCGCCAGATGGTAAAAAGAGGACAGGGCGGGAAAATCATCTTTATCTCCAGCGTTCTCGCCGAAGTCGCTAATGCCCGCTGCCTCGCCTACACAGCCGGTAAAGCCGGACTGAACCAGATGATGCGCCTGATCGCGGTGGAAATGTTCGAACACCATATCAACGTCAACGCCATCGAACCTGGCTGGATTGATACTCCCGGGGAACGAATTTCCTACGATGATGATACGATGGAGGTCGAAGGCAGAAAACTCCCCTGGGGCCGCCTCGGCACCCCTGAGGATATCGGCAAAGCAGCCACCTTTCTCGCCTCCGCCGATGCGGATTACATAACCGGGGTTTCCCTGCCTGTAGACGGCGGATACAAACTGCGCCACTGCCGGGAAATCCCGCCGGAGAAATAAGTTACTTTACATCCGCGCCGAACCGTTTTTTCCGCTGAGCGTGGTATATATTTACCGGATAGAGTTTTGTCGGATCAATTTTCTCAAACCAGGGTCGACCCACCTCCTGAACGGAGGGCAACCTGCCCTCCCAGCCCACGAAAAGAGTCTTCATTTCCTCCGCCAACATGGGGTGTTTGACCCACGATTCCTGTTTTGGCATACTCAGTTTTTTCCCGCGGATATTCCAGAAAGTTCCACCGGTGCAGGCGCCGTAAAAATTGTTTCTCCACACCAGATCCCCTTCCCCGGCATCAATTTCTGTGAACAGAATATGCGGGATATTATCTTCGCGAGTATGGAAATCGAAATGCAGACTGGGTCCCTTGCAATTCGAATACACACAGTGATGAGATTTTGGATTTACGCCCAACTCGTGGTGAAATCGATTTTCGAACGTAACAGAATCGGCTGCACACCAGGAACTTCCGTTCCCGAACAGGATCGCATGGTGCCCCGAATACCCCATGTTATTCTCAAACGTACTTTTACTGGGGCGGTCTTCGGAACTGGTAAACAACACATTCTCAATCGTTATATGTGTCCCGTTGTTCACAATGATTCCGCTGTCTACATCCGTCAGAGTCACATTGCGCACCCAACCATTTTCGAAATCACGAAAGAAAATTCCGTTGTATCCTTTTTCCTTCCAGTGAACATCGTAAGCGCCGCCGGTTCCTTTGATTGTTAAATTCTCCACCCCTACTTCGCTGCCATCCTGAAACCAGAGAAAACCTCCCGACCATGACCATTGGGAGGTAGGCCTTCCGTTTCCTGTGGTCTGCGCCCACGGATGAATTTCCTCAAGCCCCGTCCCTAATAACAGGGTAACGCCTGCTCTACTTTCCCCACGCAATACATAGTTACTTTTCGGCAGCGGCTTCACCCATTTACCAATCATTTCGTCGACGCCAACCCAATCCATTAATTTGTAGCTGCCATTGGGAATCAGCACCGCCTGATTCTGTCCACACGCCGCAATCGCCTTTTTAAAAGCTACAGTATCATCCGCCACACCGTCCCCGACAGCACCGTGGTCGCGAACGTTGGAACCGACTGCCCAATCCGGAAAATCGTTCTTTCCCTGGTGATATCCCGCTTTGGAAAAGTCGATTAAAGTCTGTTGTTCGGTATTCCACTTCTCCCCGGACTTGCCCCAAAGCTTCGAAAACACCGCATCGGGCGGAGATCCCTCCGGAAGTTCAAGGAGCCACTTTCGGTCCGCCGGCGACAACCGGTCCAGCGGAATCTCAACGGGGCTACCACCGGCGCGCTTAACGGTTACCGAGTTCTTACTGTGACTGAGATATTCCGCTTCCAGCGTTTTGCCATCGCTTGAAGTCCAGACCCGCGATTCAGCCTGGATTTTGATCTGAAACCCTGTGATTGCGAAGACAATAATGAGCAGCCACGTTTTCATGATGCGTCAGTCTCTTCCAACTGTGCAAAAACGCAAAATATTCAGTATCACTGGATCCCGATGATAAATCTGCCATTGAGGGGCAACGAACAAGTGATCAGGCATTGGCGTGATAATTGATCGTATTGCACATGTGATATACCGTCATCGGCACCAGAACCAGCTGACCCAACATCGACAGGTAGTTAATCAGGGGAATGGCGCCCAGAACGGTCAAAATCGCGTAGGCCAGGAAAATTCCTTCCGGCACATTGGTTTGCCAGCCGTTCCTTTGGGCCAGTTGATTGTAGTCCTGCGACCACCCGTGATAGGCCTGAAATACCCAGTAAAGATTAAAGAACGGGATAAACAGAAAACCCACCGCTTTTCCCGGAGTCGCTCTGGCCGTTCCGTTCGAACCACTGTCCACAATCAGCCAGCAGCGATACAGATAAATAAAACTCAGAATCGTTCCCCACAGCAACGGAATCAGTCCGATAAAAACGATACCGGCTCCGGCCGCAGTTAATGTTTGGTTAGTCCCATCATCACCAAGACCAACGAGGATCGAGCCGCCAAATACCAGTAACCAACCGAGAATTACCAGAGTAAGAAATTTTCTAAAGTTGGCTGGTTTGATTTCCACGTTCACAATTCCCGATCCTGTTGGTTGCGGATTTACCGCTAAAGGCGCAGCAGCGGCAGAACCCATCGGAGTGTTCTGCATTACCACGGTGGCCGGACTGGAAAATCCCTGAGTGACAGCAGCGCCCAACACCTGGCTGGCCGGCAGCCATTCCGGCATGCCCTCTTTCCAAACCAGATTATCCGGCCCCATCGCCCCCTCCCGGAGACGCGATTCGATTTCCTCCTGAGATACAGGTCCTGCTTGTTGGCCGTTGTCCGAATAATACCACTTCATAGATTATCTGAGTGTCGTGACAAAACTCAGACTGTCAAATGCCAGGAATGCTATCGAACGACTCGAATCCGAACCGGTTTCGTCGCCTTTGCGCCGTCAGCGGTGGTTCGCAGGTGGAAAAGCCGTGTCGTCTCAGGCGCCCACTTCGCTGCCGTGATCCAGAAACGTTGCCCGGTTTTGCTTTCGGGAATCATCAGACCGCTGAGGCCGATATTATCCACATAAACGCCATGGGGCAAATTTCGCCCCGAATCATCTTTTCCAAATTGAATGCGGTCCTTGAAGTCAATTCGGTCCGCTTTCACCATCGCGGAGACCGTCTCCCCGGCCGGCACACTGATTTCCAGAATTCCGTCGTCACCCAGTTTTCCGTTCTCTCCGTCCGGATGAATCGCCACATTTACTTTCGCCGGTTTGGCCAACCCGAATTCAGAGAAGGCTTTGGACGTTTTTGTTACGATTTTCCCGTTAACCTGCGCCGACGCTACCATCATGATTTTGCCAATGTCTTCCGGAGACGGCTGCACTGCTGAGTCAGAAGCGTGAACAGCCATGTAGGCACGGCGTTGCTCCGCTTCTATTGTCACAGGATAGGCCGAAAAACCATCAGGCAGGTTCACCAACTCAATGGATATCTCGCCTTCAAACCCGTCTACAGGTTTGGATGAAAACTCTATTTCATTGCCACACCCCGGACTGACTTTCAGCTTCGCTCCGTTATGAGTCACGGAAAAATCCGGACGCGGTGAACGAACTTTCAGGCTATAAGTATACTTTTCCCCTCCAAATCCCCGCACGTCAGAAATGCGGACGCGGTATTGTCCTGATTCCGGAGCCGTAAAAGTCAGCCGCGAATCACTACCTAACATCCGGTCACCATCATCATCATTTTCCCAATAAAGATGATATATCGGGAGACCGTTTGGATTGGGCTCAACACCGGGCGAGTAGGCTCTCACAATGTAACACGGTCCACCGAGCGGATGACTCAAAGGAGTGGTATCAAAGTAGGTTTTCCGGTTTCCGAATCCCGGATAAACTTTAAAGCCGGAATCCGGTCCGCGTGGGTAATGCCACAGTTTCACCACCTCTCCATCGGCATAGAGAAATTCATTCAATTCCATCTCCTCCCAGTTATGAACCCGAAAGTCGTCGGAGGTATTAGAGTCCTTACCGCGGAACGTAAACCACGAGTCGCGCACGGCCTGCAGCACGACCCGCTCAATCTTTTCCCCTTCAGCGGTCAGTACTTCAACTTTCGAATCCAGCATTGATTTCGATCTTGCTGCATCGACTTCAATAATCGCCACTTCTCCTTTTTCTATAGTAAACAAATAGTCGTCCGAGTCGGTAGGGGTACCGATCACGCCCTTTATTTCTGCGGGCCATTCTATCGGGAGATTTTCCCCTTCCGTTTCTGTGTAGGCAACCGTTTTAACAGATCTCTTCGCCGACTGTACCCTGTTGGGTACGGGAGTGTACCCTGTTAGGTTTTGACTGTACCCTGTTAGGTCTCCGAGTGTACAGGGTACCGTTTGACCATCCATCCGGCCGGCGAGCAGGTTGTTATCCGGCCCGAAAGCGAGAACCGATACCAAGTCATCCTGTGCACCGAACATCTTTACCTGCCGCAGATCCGGGAGCGACCAGATTTTGATAGAATGATCGGCTGAAGCCGTTGCCAGCCACTTACCATCCGCGGACATCGCGATTTCGTTGATCGCTTCCTCATGCGCGAAGCGGGCGTGTAGCAAAGGATTGATTCGCGGGCGGTTTTTTGACCGCAGACGCCAAAGACGGATTTTTTTATCCCCGCCTGCAGCGACGATATTTTTCCCGTCGGGCGTGAAAGCAATTCGAAACTGCTCTCCCTCCGGTTGGTTCAATGTATCCAGACGTTCCCCGTCGGAAACCCGCCAGACTTTGCCGGTTTCATCAGCACTGGCGCTGGCGATTAGCGTTCCATCGGGGGAGAATGCGATATCGAAAATCGCTCCGTTATGCCCTTCGATTTTCCTGACAAAATCGCCGCTTTCCGCGTTCCATATCTGTATCGTGCGATCATAACCTGTAGTTGCAATGAGGGAACCATCCGGAGAGAATTCGGCGTCATACAAAATATCACGATGATAACCTTCGCCGAGTCGAAGCAATTCGTTTCCGGTTGCTACGTCGTGAACGGTAGCGATTCCTTTTAACCCGGTGACACCCGAGGCAATGATAAGCCGGTCGCCGGAAGGTGCAAAGTGAACCGCATTTACCTTTCCATCGACTTTTACAATCTTTTTTCCGACCTTCACTCTACCGTATCTCCCGATCGCGAGCAGCGTGCCATCCGGAGAATATTCGGCAGCGGTCACCGGTTCGTCCGCTTTACCGGTAGCGGTAATATCAGGTTCATGCAGGGTCGCAAGGATGGAATGATCGTTTGCCGGATCCGGACCTTTGGCTCCCAGCTCGATCCATTTGGTCAAAATCGCGATGTGTTCGTCGGACAACTGAGGCTCTTTGCGCGGCGGCATCGCCGGGCGAACGGTTTTCAAAATAGTCGAAGCCAGAAAAGATTTCCCCACATTCCCCGGGGTAATAATCGTTTCGCCGGACTCGCCGCCCTGCATTAGCGAAGCAAACGTTTCAATAGAGAAATCCCCGTCGTATTCGGATTCATTATGGCATCCGCCGCAATAATCGCGCAGGACCGGAGCCACATCTGCGTGGTAGTCCAAATCCGAACTATACAGAGTCCCGCAAAAACCAACCACTACAAGGTAGATAATGTATTTCATAGCCTAATGCTGAAAAAGAAATTCCCGCGAAGTCATAAGTGCCCAAAGCAAATCCTCAGTCGAGGTCCGCAAGTCCCCGGTAAAGATTTCCTGAAACTGCCGCTTTTCCCTGTCTGAGGGAGGGCGGGACAAACAAAGCAGATAAGCATCCTCTATTATTTGGCCGGAATCGTTTCCTTTCTGTAGAAGCGCGTCTACCACTCCGCCTTTTCTGGAGAGGTTTTTGTTCAGTGTATCGCCATTCGACAGGTGCAGCACCTGAACCATGCTTGGCTGGTTGGATCGCTCACATTCGCAGGTGATCTCGCGGTTGTTTCGCCCGAATACCTTCAGAAAATATGACTCGACCGCAGAATCGTACAGTTCGAGCGAACGTGTACCTTTCTCATATATTTTTGTCTCCTTCTTACTTCCGTCGCTGAGGATGATATTTTTAAAGTCAGGTTGAGTCAGAGTGATGCTGTTAATTGCATCGTGCAGAACTTCCGCCATAAGACGTCGTGGATAATAACGCGAATAATACCTGGTATCGGCTTTGTTTTCCGGAAGCGGTTCACTGGCTCTCTGCCACGTCTCGCTCAGCAAAATCACCCGCATAACCGCCTTTACATCAAAATCGTTTTTTATCAGATAGTCAGACAGCGCCTGTAACAGGGGTTCATTGCCCGCCGGGTTGGATACCCGCAGGTCATCCACCGGATCAACCAGGCCAATGCCGAAGTAGGCGGCCCAAATTCGATTGGTAATCGCTCTCGCAAAGTAGGGATTATCCGGTGAAGTCAACCAGTCGGCAAGATGGGTTCGCCTGTCTCCGGTTTCATCAGCAGGCACCGGATCGCTATCGAGAGGCGCAGGCGGCTGCGGCTTGCCGGTCCGCGGCTGGATTAAATCACCGCGCGGTTCTACATACAGAGTGCGAACCCCGTCGCCATTTCGCGTGTCCCCGCCCCACCCCTTTGAGCGAACCCGGGCGAACAGATTGGCAAAAGAGTAGTATTGGTCATTGGTCCATTTTTCGAGCGGATGATTATGACATTTCGCGCAATTGATCGACAGACACAGAAAGGCCTGACTGACGTTTTCCGCCATCGTTTCCGGATCCTGATGAACCGCATAAAAATTGGTAGCACCGTTTTCTATACTTCCGCCCTTCGCTACAATCAGCTCGCGGGCAAATTCGTCCCAAGGGGTATTTTTCTCTACATTACCCCGAATCCATGTGTAGTAGGATTTCACCGCATCAGGCCGCAGAAGCTTACCGTTCACCAGAAAAATATCCGAGTATCGATAAGTCCAGTAATCGACAAATTCCTCCCGCTGAAGTAATGATTCAATGACCTGCGACCGCTTCTCCGGGTCAGAATCAGCGACAAAACTTTTTACTTCTTCCGGTGTCGGAATCACTCCGATGGTATCGAGGTAGACGCGGCGGATAAATTCCTGATCGGTAGTTTTTCGTGAAGGCTTGAGGTTGAGTTGCTCCAACTGCGTCAGCACAAGGTCATCAATAAAATTCGCACGGGGCGCGTTGGAAAATAGATCGGGCGATAGATCATTACGGAAGGGAACTGTCATTCGCGCGAGAACCACCTGACTGGAAAACCAAGCTGTCACAGCACCTTCGCCCGGACCGATTATCGATACCTTGCCATGCTCATCCACTTCGGCAACAGTCGCGTCGGCAGAAGTAAATTTGGCCCAGTGGGTCACATCTTCGATCCTGCCATCACTGTAGTGAGCCTGCACAATGAGTTGCTGAGAGTCACCGGTTTTTAACAGAGACTGGTGAGGCAATACTTCCAGTCGTTGCAGAGATGCTTCATCCTCTCCGGGAGCAGCTGCACCATTCGCGATCCACTCGGCCAAAACTCTGTAGTCAAATGAGCGGGTATCGAGCTGTTTACCGCCTTTGTGCGGCGTTGCCATAGTCGGCTTAGTGAGCAGCAGGCTGCGGGCCGGCGCGGCGGGCTCGATTCGCCGCCCCTGCATTTCCCTGGTCATTGTAAAGAAATCACCCGGCGGATCGTAACCTTTCAAACTCAGGCGAAACCCGCCCTTGCCCGCTATGGCACCATGACAGGCACCGGTATTGCAGTCATTGCGGGAAATCACAGGCAATACGTGATTGGAAAAACTCCAGGCAAAGGGTTTGTCGAAGTTTTTCACTACGATTTTTGCCGTCGCACCCCCAACTGACACTGTAGCTGAGCCGTTGCTTTTGGGGATCAAAATTCCGCTTTCGACAACTACAACCTTTTCATCACTGGAAGAGAATTTCTCTACCTTCGTTTCGCCACCAAAAATTCCGTCTTTCATCACGACGGCGGAGATTCGGTGCCGCGCTTCGGGTCCGTCCAGGGTCACTGTCTGCGGGAGTATCGCCAGGTCGGCTGCCTGCAAACTCCCCGCGAGCAAAAACAGCAAAGTGCAAAATGCTTTCATCTAAAACAGTTCGTGAATGGGTTCATGTCCAAAATCCACCAACGGAAAAGGACGTCCTGCCGGGCCTGGCAAATGACCGGTGTGATCCAGTCCAAGACCTTTAAAAATTGTCGCCACGATATCGGCTGGAGTGACAGGACGATCCGCCGGGGTTGCCCCGATCGGGTCGCTTTTCCCTACTACCCGGCCGCCCTTGACGCCGCCGCCTGCAAACGAACAGGTGAAACACTGCGGCCAGTGATCGCGTCCTCCGGCTGGATTGATTTTCGGAGTGCGTCCGAATTCCGCGAGCCCTGTGACCATTGTGGTATCAAGCATTCCCCGCTGTTCAAGGTCTTCCAAAAGCGCGGAATAGGCCTGATCATACATCGGAGCAACCTGATCTTTCATTTGCTGAACGGAAATAAAAGGCTTGGAGCCGTGAATGTCCCACGAAAGCTGGTTAAACACCGTAAGGAAAGTATTTACCGTGACGAAACGCACACCGTTTTCAACCAGTCGCCTTGCCAGTAGAAAGCACTGCCCGACACGGTTCATACCGTACCGTTCCCGGGTGGATTTCTTCTCCTTCGACAGATCAAAAGCACTACGTGCCTGTTCACTGGTCATCAGCCGGAAAGCAGAGTGGAAATTTTCATCGAGGAGCCGGGCATCTTCGCTTTCTTCAAAACCTTTAACCGCCTGGTCGACAATATCCCGCATGGCCCGGCGTCGTTCCAGTCGGGCCGCGCCGATTTGATCGGGAGGAAGCAGGTCGGGGACCTTGAAATTCGGCTTCGAAGGATCAGCCATCAACGCAAAGGGATCCTGAGCTTTTCCGAGGAAACCGCCGGCCTGACCGTTTGGCAAATTTCCACCGCCGCGCCCCATCAACTCGGGAAGAACGACAAACGGCGGCAAATCACCACGGCGGCCCATCAAATACGAAGCCACCGCTCCGGCATGAGGGGTTTGAACGCCACCGGTAAAGCGCCGACCGGTCTGCATCATCTGCCAACCGGCGTCATGAACTGCCGCTCCGTCGTGATGACAGGAGCGAACCAGCGAAAACTTATCCGCCACTTTGGCATGGAACGGAAGAATTTCGGACACATCGATATCCACCGATTTTGTTCGAATTGGTTTGAACGGCCCGCGAATCTCGGAGGGCGCATCGGGCTTCATATCCCAGAGATCCATATTACTGGGCCCGCCCAGATTGAAAATCATTATGCAGGACTTTTCATCACTGCCGCTGTTTACCTGCCCCCTTTCTTTCGCCGCTAAATACTGGGGAAGCGACAATCCTATGGGACCGAGAGCTCCAACAGTAAGAAATTCCCGGCGCGACCTGCCTCTGCCACAGATGGGTGCTTTGCCTTCAGCCAAAAAATCAAACATAGTCTTCCACCGTGCTCTATTTACGAATTTCCGTCTTGTAAAGGCGGTTCTGATTTTTGTATATTTCGATCATGACCGTGCAGGCCGCCAAATCATTCAGGGACGCGTTTTTTGCCAGAAACGAGACGATTTTCGGGTTGATCGAAATTATCAGCCGGGTTCCGGGTCTTTGTGTTTACGTGAAAGATCTGGATAGCCGTTATGTCTATAACAATGAAGCCCACCGGGTTAACTACAACCGCATTGCGTGGAATGAACTGATCGGCAAACGCGCCAGCGAATTCTTTCCGCCCTTACTGGGAGAGGCCTATGAAGCGAATGACCGTAAGGTTTTTGAAACGGTTGAGCCCATAGAAAATGAAATTTGGCTGGTTCCCACGATCCGGGGAACACCGGGCTGGTTTATTTCCAACAAAACCCCTCTTTTTTCGATCACCAACGAATTAATCGGTCTTTTGGGTATCCTCTCTCCCATCGCCACTCCGGAAGATCAGTTGATCCATTTTGGTGATCTGCAAAAGGTGATTGAATTTATCGACACAAATTACGTGGATGAAATTACAGCGGAAAAACTGGCGGAAATTGCAGGTCTTTCGATACCGCAATTCAACCGCCGGTTCCGTCAACTGCTACGACTGTCGCCGATGGACTATGTATTTTCTCTGAGAATCCAGCGGGCACAGCAACTTCTTTCCACTACCAAAAGAACGATTGGCGACATCGCTGCCGCTACCGGTTTTTATGATCAAAGCCACTTTAGCAAGCGTTTCAAACAAATCACCGGAATTACCCCGTTGGCCTACCGGAAAGGGTATTTTTAACCGCGTTGATCAGCCCTTCTTTTTCTGCTTTTTCAGTTTTTGATTCAGCAAAAATTCTTCCCGGACTTTTTTGAATTCTGCGGAGATTTCTATAGCCTTTTTTCGGTCCTCAACATCGTAGTCCCAAAACTCCTGAACCACCGCCTCGCACTTTGGATAGTGGGAGCCGTCATCACCCACGGCAATCCGTAGATCAGCGAACTGATTCTTGAGTTGATCTCTCACTTCGGCATACTGCGGGTTATCATATACATTGTTTAACTCGTCGGGATCGGACTGAAGGTCGTAAAGTTCCCAGGCCGGAGGAGTGCGGTTCTCTCCGTTGTAATCGGCCCCGTAGAAATAGATTAATTTGTGAGTTTTTGTCCGGATCGCCATCTCTCCCGGATTGTCATGGTGAGCCATATGCATCCAATATCTATAGTAAGCAGCCTGCTTCCACCCATCCGGCTCTTCACCAGTTTCACAAATTGTTTTGAACGATCTACCCTGCATAGTCTCCGGAATTTCGATACCGGCAAAATCGAGCATTAAAGCCGGGTAATCGACATTCTCCACTATCGCATCACTGCGAATCCCGGCCGGGATCGATTCGGGATAACGAACGATAAACGGCATCCTCATCGATTTATCGTAGGCCCAGCGTTTGTCCTGATAATCATTTTCGCCCAGCCAGAATCCCTGATCGCCTGTGTAAATAATGACGGTATTTTCATAGAGCCCCTCCTCTTTCAGGTAGGCAAAAAGACGCGCCAGATTATCATCGACGCCTTTCACACAACGCAAATATTTTTTAAGGTAAGCCTGATAAGCGAGACGTGTCGTTTCCGGCTCGTTCATTGCAGCTACATCAAAGTCCGCTGGAAACTCCTCCGGAAATCTTTCAAACAAATCCACCGCATAGGACCGACGGGGATTCCGCTTGCCGATCGAAGTTCCGATGTGCGGCATTAACTCATCGTTATGTCCGCGGGTGGCCAGCGATCCGAATGTAGTAGGCACATCGTGCAGAGAAGCGGGTTCCGGTATCGTCACATCCTTCAGATAGGACTGATAGCGGTCCGCATTCTCAAAGTAGTCGTGAGGGGCTTTGTATTGATGACAGAGAAAAAATGGTTTATCCGGATCCCGCTGCTCTTTCAACCAGTGCAGGGTCGAGTCTGTAATTGCATCGGAGGAATGCTGCCCCTCGTGAATCACTACATTTTTTGGCCATGCTTTTTCACCCTGAATCCGGAACTCGGTATTGAAATATTTTCCCTGGCCGGGGAGCACTTTGTAGTAGTCAAAATTCGGCTCCTCCTTGAGGTGCCATTTTCCGACAATCGCTGTTTGGTACCCTCCTTTTCTCATTAGAATAGGGAGCGCCTGGTTTTCCGGCGTAATATTTCCTCCCAGATCAAAAACACCGTTGTTGTGAGGATATTGCCCCGTGATTATACACGCCCGGCTCGGGGTGCAGATTGAATTGGTGCAGAACGCATTGTCGAAAGTAATTCCCTCCGCCGCGAGTGTGTCGATCGTCGGAGTCGGGTCGAGATCTTTCAGGAGCGTCGCATAGGCTCCGACCGCCTGAGCAGTGTGATCATCCGACATGATGAAAATGATGTTAGGTCGTTTCTGGTCTTCAGCTGTCAGGAAAGAGCAAAAAACTGCGAAAAAGGACAGTAAGGTTTTCGGTAACTTCATAAGTAGAGTGTGTTCAAACTGCTCCAGTCCGTAAAAGGTTAGCAATAGATTTCGATTTTCTTCACCGGGGTCGATTAATCCCGCCTGATAATGATCTTGACCTCGCCCCCCGAGTGAAGCGAACCTAACACAGTACTTTTTTGTTTCGCCTTCGGTATCACCACACCAACCACAATACCAAAAACAATGAAATCTAAAAATCGAAAAGGCATTCATGAATTGTATGCGGAGACGCCCGAACAAGCTGCGGATCTCCTCTGGGGCCAAAAGGGGCTCCCCGCATCCCGGCGCGGTTTCCTTTCCAAATCGGCTCTGGCGGCGATGTCCGCAGCAGTCGGGGGAAAAATCGTCTTTGGTGACAGGTTCCCCTCTGTTCTGATTCCCGCCGCTCTGGCCCAAAATAACGAACCCTTTCAGCTGGAAGGAAAAGACGGCCTGATTGTTCTCAACGACCGTCCGGTCAATGCAGAAACGCCGGCTCACTTTCTCGACGATAAAATCACGCCCGCCAACCGGCTCTTTGTTCGAAACAACGGACTTCCCCCAACTGCCGAGTCGATTAACCCGGATGAATGGACCCTCGAAATCGGCGGCGAATCAATTGGCAAACCAACCACCTTTACCATTGCTGAGCTGAAGGAGAAATTTGAAAGCCACACCTACCAATTGACGATTGAGTGCGGCGGAAACGGGCGCAGCGAATTCAACCCGCCTGCCACCGGCAACCAGTGGACCACCGGCGCTGTGGGATGCCCGAAATGGACCGGAGTCAGGCTGCGGGATGTTCTGAAAGCCTGTGATTTGAAAGACGACGCAATTTACACAGGGTACTACGGTCGCGACACACATCTCAGCGGCGATCCCAACAAAAATGCGATTTCCCGCGGCGTCCCTATTGCCAAAGCTCTCGAAGATGAATCGATAATCGCTTATGCGATGAATGATGAAGACATCCCGTATCTCAATGGATATCCTCTGCGACTCGTGACCGCAGGTTGGCCCGCTTCGACCTCCGGTAAATGGCTCAAAAAAATCGTCGCGCGCAACGTGGTTCACGACGGTGCCAAGATGACCGGTACATCCTATCGGGTTCCTAATTACCCGGTTGCTCCGGGAACCGATGTTCCCGAGGAGGATATGATGATTATTGAGGCCATGCCGGTTAAGTCACTGGTTACATTTCCGCAGTCCGGGATTGAGCACAAGGTGAGCGAAGACTTTTCCTGCCGGGGCCATGCCTGGGCCGGTGACCTCAGCGTCAAAGAAGTTCACGTTTCGATTGATTTTGGAGCGACCTGGAAAAAGGCTGATCTCGAAGCACCCGTCAATCGACTTGCCTGGCAACACTGGTCGGTCGGCGGAATCAAATTCCCCAAAACCGGCTATTACGAAGTGTGGGCCCGCGCCGTTGATGAAACCGGAACAAGCCAACCTATGATCCTGCCCGGCTGGAACCCGAAAGGATATCTCAACAACGCCTGCCACCGTATCGCTATTCAGGCCGTCTAAAACGGAAACCAAAGGAACAATATGAAAAAGTATCTTAGCGTGTTTCTGGTCACCGGACTACTTCTCGCGGTGCTCCGAAGTTCCGATGCCGCAGAGGAGACGCCGGAGCCGGAACGGGACCCGGTCACCGGTATGATCATAGCGGAAGACTGGGAACTGGCGCGCAACAACTGTATTGTCTGTCATTCCCCTCAGCAATTTCTTCGCCAAAGGGGCAACCGCTCCACCTGGCAGCACATCGTTGACTGGATGCAAAAAGATCACGGTCTGCTCTGGCTGGTTGACCCTGTGATCGAGGACAAAATCGTAACCTACCTGACCAGGAATTACGCACCCGAAGAAGGTAAATACCGAAGGGCTCCCATTGCGGCGACTCTTTTGCCGCCGAATCCCTACGTGAGCCAGGCGAAAAAAGAATACGAGGAAAAAAAAGCCAAAGGCCTGATCCCTGTGGAAAAAGCGCCCTAGCGGTACCGCCCGGAAAGAGTCCCCCAATTTTCCCTTTCGCGATTTCCCGGAGTCGCGCTAGTTTCTCTCTATGCCTCTTCTCGAAGTCAGTAAGCTGAAAACCTACTTCCACACCCGCGAAGGTGTCGTGAGAGCGGTCGACGGGGTTTCTTTCAATGTCGAAAAAGGGCAAACCGTGGGCATCGTGGGAGAATCGGGTTCGGGGAAATCCGTGACCTGCTATTCACTCCTTCAGTTGATACCGCAGCCCCCCGGCCGGATTGAAGGCGGCAGAGCCTGGTTCGACGGTCAAAATCTTCTCAAGCTTTCCGAAAAGGAAATGCGGAAGATCAGAGGCAGAAAAATCGGAATGATCTTTCAGGATCCTATGACCTCCCTGAACCCGTTCATGAAAATTTCTTCACAACTGATTGAACCTCTCCAGCTGCACGAAGGCATAGGCAAAACCGAAGCCCTCGAAAGAGCCATCAAAGAGCTGGATGCCGTCGGCATAAAAAATCCCGAACAACGAATCGACAGCTACCCCCATGAATTCTCAGGCGGTATGCGCCAGCGGGTCATGATCGCCATGGCGATGATTTCCCGCCCGGAAATCCTTATTGCCGATGAGCCTACCACAGCCCTGGATGTCACCATCCAGAAACAGGTTCTCGATCTGATTAAAACCCGCCAGGAAGATCTTGGTTCAGCGGTAATTTTCATCACTCACGATCTGGCCGTCGTCTCTGAAGTTTGCGATTATGTGAACGTGATGTATGCCGGGCGTTTTGTGGAATGCGCTCCTGTTCGGGCGATCTTTTCCGAGCCGCGCCACCCCTACACTCAAGCTCTGCAAAAATCGATTCCGGCACTGCAGGAGAAAGGCAAAGATCTCTACACTATTCCGGGCCTGCCGCCGGATCTCACCAAACCCATCGGAGGCTGTTCTTTTGCGCCCCGCTGTGAATTTGCCGACGAAAATTGCCACTCTCCGGGCTGGCAGCCGAAACTCGTCGAAACCGGCCCGAATCACTGGGTTCAACACTGCCGGGGCTGTGTAACCGTCTAACCTGATATGGCTTACCTCGAACTCGAAGAACTGACCAAACAGTTCAAAAGAAAAACCGGTCTTTTTGGCCCGCCGGAAATTGTGCTGGCTGTTGACCATGTCAATCTGTCGATCAACAAAGGCGAAATCCTCGGGCTCGTCGGAGAATCAGGGTGCGGCAAGTCTACGATTTCCCGCTTGATTATGCAGTTGATCTCTCCCACAGAAGGAAGCGTGATTCTCGAGGGAGAGCGCCTCGCGGATCTGCCCCCGGATGAAGTCCGTCGCCGGAGACGTGACTTTCAAATGATTTTTCAGGATCCCTACGCCTCTCTGAATCCGCGGATGACAGTGTTTTCCGCCCTTTCGGAAGCCATTTTGACCCGACATCCCGAATACAAAGACGACATTGACCAACTAACCGAAAAAGTGTCCGAGCTGCTCGCAAAAGTCGGTCTCGATGCCCGCTACATCAGAAAATATCCTCACGAGTTTTCCGGTGGCCAACGCCAGCGCATCGCCATCGCCCGGGCACTGGCCACGGAGCCGAAATTGATTATTGCCGATGAGCCCGTCTCCGCTCTGGATGTATCGATTCAGTCACAGATCCTCAATTTGCTGCGCAAACTTCAGAGAGAATTGAACCTGACAATGATCTTCATCACTCACGATCTTTCTGTGGTGAAATATATAGCCGACCGTATCGCAGTCATGGAAAGTGGAAAAATCGTTGAACTGGGCGAGGCGGAAGATCTTTTCGAGAATCCCAAAACCAAAACCGCGCGGGAGTTGCTGCGCGCTATTCCGAAGATTCAATTTTAAAATACTTCTAACAATTTTATAAATTTACCGGTTGTACCTTTATAAATAATGAAGTAAATTAAATATTATGGGTTTATGGGACTTACTTGAATACAATTCGAAAGTTTCTTCTCCCGGAACATGTGACATCTGTCACCGGTTATCCCCTGAATTATATCATTGCAGCTGCGGAAAAAACTATTGCAACCGCTGCGCCTGGTTTGATGATGAAACCCCGCTCTCTCTTTGCAAAGTGTGTGAGGGAAATGAAAACGCAAACCATAGTTTTACTGTAACTTTTCGGGGCCTGGACGGGACGGACGAATCTGTCTGAGAAGAACCTGGCGCAACTGATTGGGTAATCGTACCCTGTTGAATCCCGGACTGTACAGGGTACAATTCGGGTCCGGATTTTGAATTCTCTATATTGCATCCCGCACTGTTTTGGTGTGAACACTGCAATTCGCAATGTGCCCGGGCGGGCCATATCGCAGTGCCTTCCCGCTTGTACAGCGTGGCATTGGATTTGCGAGTTAGTAGGGTATGAAAACAGTTACTATTGCCGCCTGCCTACTACTACCTGGATGGTTTACTTTATCGTACGCTGCTCCGGACCGGAATGAGCACAGCGTTTCCCCCACTGATCCAATGATAGCAGAAGCTGTTAAACGACGGCTCATGTTCGAGCCAACTGTTATCTCCAACGATGTCAACGTTAACTGCCTGGACGGTGTTGTCACACTAACCGGACAGGTGGACAGCTTGCGGGGTAAACTCAGAGCTACCGAAGTGGCATCTTCCCGACATGGAGTTCTCTCTGTGATCAACCGAATCGATGTTCTGTCTCCCGCCCAACCCGATCTGGATATTGAAACCGGAGTATCCTCCGCTTTGCAATTCGATACCATTACCAGACCACGAAATATCGAAGCTGCGGTGAACGACGGTATAGTCACTCTCTCCGGTTCGGTGGAGACCTACGGCGTGAAGCGGCTTGCCGAACAAATTGCGACTGACATTTCCGGTGTGAAAGGAGTGGAGAATCAGATCGAAGTCACAACCCAATCCACTCTTTCGGAAGAGGAGCTTGAAGTGCAGTTACGTAGAACCCTCAACAGTGATATCTATATTGACACAGCCTTCATGAATATAGAGGTGAAGGACCGGAACGTATTCCTGAGCGGGAAAATCGGCAGCCTGGCAGCGAAGAATCGAGCGGAACAAAGATCGTTTCTTCCAGGCATCTCAAAAGTCGAGACAGGCAACCTGACCGTTACCCCCTGGCTGGATGACAAAGACAGAAAAGAAACAGAATTTATCCCGCTCACCGACAAAGAGATTGCCGACACCGTCCGCGACAGCTTCTTTTACGACCCGAGGTTGACGGCCCGCACAGTCGATATCGAAGTCAGCGACGGGCAGGTTACACTTAAAGGAGAAGTTGATACTCTTCGGGCCAGGAATGCGGCTGAGCAGAACACAAAAAATACGGAAGGGGTAACCGAAGTCGTCAATCTGCTTCAAATCAGCCCGGTGGTTAAAGTTGAAGATCAGCGAATCACTGACATTGCAGAGAATACTCTTCTACTCAACCCGTATACCGATGGATTCGCCCTGCAGGTATCGGTCAATAAGGGAAAAGTATCACTTTCCGGAAAAGTGCCTTCGAATTTCGAGCGCGCCAAGGTAGAGGAAATTGTTTCGGGAATCGAGGGCGTCCGATCAATTGACAACTATATCACCTTACAGAAGGCAACTACTGACGATAATCAACTCACTGCCGCCGGCAAGAGTGACGCGGCTCTGGCCAGAGACATCAGGGAGGAGATTAAGTGGAACTGGTATGTAGATTCCTCAAAGATTGAGGTGGAAGTAAACTCCGGAATCGCAACCCTCAGCGGAACAGTGGAAAGCTCCTGGCAAAAAAGGTCCGTTCAGGAAGATGCACTGCTGGCAGGAGCAGGCGATGTGGTGAACAATCTGGAAGTAGTTGGATCTGACAAATAGGTGCCACTTATCTTCTTCTGATCTCTATTTCCACGCGGCGGTTGAGAGCTTCCTCCGCCTCTATACCAGTCACCGGCGCAATCGGTTCGCTTTCACCTGTCCCGACTACCTGGATGTTTGCCGGATTGATTCGCAGTTCCCTGACCAGCCAGTTTTTGACTGCCTGGGCTCTCCTTTGACTCAAAATCAGATTCGCCTCCTCCGGCCCAATGCTGTCAGTATGGCCTTCGATGATAAAAGTGGCGTCCGGATTGGTTTCAATCAGGTAGGCCAACTTTATCATTGTGATCTTGGCGACATCTTTCAATTCAGATTCATTAAAGCCGAAAAGAATGTCCGACGGCATGATAGCGGTCATACTCGTGCCCCGGCGAATTCCGCCGGTTTGAGAAATCAGATCGTCAAGCGAGGCATAACCTTTCACAAATTCGTCCGCCTTGTTGCCCATGACCTTCTTCGCGGCATCTTTGAAAAACTCGTCGGTATTCACTCCTTTGCTGTCTTCATTAGTGGAATCAATTTCCAGCACCGGCTGCTCAGCTGCGACCTGATTGGAAGAATCGATCAATTTTTTCCGCATATCCTGCAGATCGTTCGAAAGTATTTCCGCACTGGCGAGGTCAATGGCATTGGCTGCCATATCAAGTGCCTGCGAAGGAACTTGAGGAGGCGGGGCCGAGCGGCCGAGTTCTGCAAAATCCGCCGGAGCCATCCGGACCGGCTCGTCCTTTAACATGTCCATCAGGTCAAAGTCATCGATATCCTGCGTCATATCCATGTTGCTAAGGTTTTCCGGCTCCACCACATCAAGATTATCGGGAAGCTTCGGCTCCTCCGAGAGCAGTTTTTCCAACTCACTTCGATCAATGGTTTCCTGTTTGGTCTGTAAACGGAATTCGAGAGGACCTTTTGGTTCCGGTTTGTGCTCCCACTTACTGAGCAGGAAATACAGCAGAATGTGTACAACCACAGAAACGAGAACCGCCAGGACAATCCACCATCCCAGATTGCGGGT
This sequence comes from Verrucomicrobiales bacterium, assembly GCA_029213025.1. GTDB lineage: Bacteria > Verrucomicrobiota > Verrucomicrobiia > Verrucomicrobiales > DEV007 > Arctic95D-9. The sequence continues at coordinate 2,027 of JARGOZ010000021.1, read as the reverse complement.
CTCTACTTTAAAAACTGATCCCCCACCCTGGGTGCGGGGATGCCAATCATATTCCGCTGCCATTTATTGAAAAAAACTGCGATTCCAAAATCAAACTAACCTCGTTTCCGGAATCGGCAAAAGGTTGTTCCCAACTTCAAAAATCCATTATCGATAACGGTTCAAGTCAGGCCGGGCTTAGGCGAAGCCCGCTTCACACCACCCGGTTTTCTGAATCACCTTTTTCGATCCCCTGCAAATTTTTCACCACGCCGTCGAAAAGGCGCTGGCGGGATTCTACCGAACTCCAGGCGCTGTGCGGAGTGATCAGAAGATTCGGCAGACCGGCTGTAATTACCGGATGATCACGGGACGGGGGTTCTTCTGATATCACATCGAGTCCGGCTCCCCGAATGACGCCATTTCGCAATGCTTCGATCAAATCAGCTTCATTGACCAGATCGCCTCTTCCCGTGTTGATGAGAATGGCACTCGTTTTCATAGCACCCAGCGTATCGCGATTGATCATCTGAAAATTATCCGCAGTCAGCGGACAGTGCAGAGTAATCACGTCACAATTTGCGAAAAACTCCGGTTTTTGGAGTCGTTTGATCCCTCCACTGCTGCCCTCACGACCCAGCGCCACCACTTCCATTCCAAAAGCTTCGCCGATTCTGCCGACGGATTTTCCTATATCGCCGTAACCGACGATCCCAAGGGTTTTCCCGTACAGTTCGGATACCGGGTAATCGAGTCGGGTGAACATCGGCGAATCAGCCCATCTTTCCGGGCGGGCCCCATATTGATTCGTATGGGTCACCAGGTTTAGCAACATGGCAAATACATGCTGAGCAACGCTGGGCGTGCTGTAGCCACTCACATTGAACACTTTAATTCCCATTTCCTTCGCCGCCTCAAGGTCGACATTGTTGACCCCCGTGGCAGCAACCTGGATCACCTCAAGATTGGCAGCCGCCTGCATCATCTCGCGGTTGACCACAACTTTATTGGTCAGAACAATGTTGGCTTCAGCAATTCTCGTGGCGACCTCATCCGGGGAAGTCAGCCCGAAATACGAAATATCACCGAGGTTTTCCAGTTCCGAAAAATCGATGTCGCCGATATCCGAAGTATCGCGGTCCAGAAAAACAATTTTAGGTTTCATGAAAGAGTCGACATTACCTGAATCATATCCACGGCTGCTTCAGCGGCTTCTCGTCCCCGGTTCAATTCATCCCCGAGTGTGCGGTCTTTAGCCTGTTCCGCGCTTTCCACCAATAACACTTCGTGAATTACCGGAATACAATGATCCAGAGATGTGCGGTGCAGGGCGTGGGTAATCGATTCCGCGATCAAATCGGCGTGGGCGGTTGATCCCCGAATGATTACACCAAGCGCGATGATCGCAGCCGGGGTCTCATCGACATCTCTCGCCAGTTTCTCGACCACAACCGGAATCTCAAATGCGCCCGGCACCCGAATCACCTCAGTTTTTGACTCCGGACAGAGCTCTTTCAGCTTAGCTGAAGCCGATTCCACAAGGGCATCTGTGTAGAGAGAATTGTACTTTGAAGCCACAATAGCAATGCGACCGGAAAACGAAATGGGACTGACTGAGTCAGGGGCTGATTTGGGCATGATTTAAACAAGGGTCCACCAAAAATTAAAAAAACGGTATGCGGGTAACAGGACAAGGTCAAGATGGGCCTTTTGCAAAATCCCATGAAATGTCAGCTACTCAAAATTGTTCAGATTTCCGAAATTCCGCCCCGGATTGGCGGTGAACCTCTTACCTTCCCCGCTTCAAATGCGGTCAATATTCCTGCTCACTAAACGGTTAGAACCCGCTTAAAATCGACAACGGACCGATATCGTCCGTTACAGTTCTGTCACACGAACCCCCTTATTATTTAAGGTTTACGAAATATTAAGGTTGCGAGAATGTCATAGTACAGTGATATATAATTCCCCTTTTTATTTGGCGTTCCACTTTGTCACACAAATAACCTTGAAGGGCATGAACGGTGCGCTAAAAATCCAGCCGTTCG
>JARGOZ010000282.1 GCA_029213025.1 Verrucomicrobiales bacterium | reverse complement strand
TGCGCATTTTTCGCATAATTTCATTGGTTAGAGACTGTTAAGTCCCGGACTGTACAGGGTACAATTTCGAATTTTTGCTCAGGGCAGCGGGAAATCTTCGTTTAGTTTGGCCACTTCGAGACGGAGTTCTTCCAGTTTGGCTTCATCTTTGCGGTTCTCGATCGCGGAATGGATCAAATCACCGATCTTATCCATTTCAGCTTCTTTCATCCCGCGTGTGGTAACAGCCGGAGTTCCGATGCGGATACCACCGCCTTTGAAGGGGCTCTCGGTATCAAAAGGAATCGAATTTTTGTTCACGGTAATTCCCGCGTGATCGAGCGTTTCCTGAACGATTTTTCCGTTTAATCCGGAAGGACGGAGGTCGACCATAAAAAGGTGGTTTTCGGTGCCACCGGAAATGATGCGGTAGCCGAGGTCAGCCAGTTTTGCGGAAAGTGCCTGGGCGTTTTTCACAACCTGCTCCTGATACTCTTTAAATCCGGGCTGGAGAGCTTCGTGGAAACACACCGCTTTGGCAGCGATGACGTGCATGAGCGGTCCGCCCTGAACACCGGGGAATACCGTGGAGTCGATCTTTTTCGCCAAATCGGCGTCATTGGTCAAAATCAGACCGCCACGAGGTCCGCGAAGACTTTTGTGGGTGGTCGTGGTGACGAAATGAGCGTGAGGCAGCGGTGTGGGATGGACCCCGGCAGCCACAAGACCGGCGATATGGGCCATATCGACAAACAACATCGCATCGACGGAATCGGCGATTTCGCGCATTCTTTTGAAATCAATGACTCGCGAGTAGGCGGACGCCCCGGCGGTGATCATTTTCGGACGATACTCTTTGGCTGCTTCGGCGAGTTTATCGTAGTCGATCTGCTCGGATTCCTGCGACACACCGTAGTGTTTCACCTCGTAAAATTTACCGGAGAAATTGGCAAAATGCCCGTGCGTGAGGTGACCACCGTGACTCAGGTCCATGGTCAAAATTTTGTCACCGGGCTGAAGCACGCTGAAATAGACAGCTGCATTGGCCTGGGAACCGGAGTGAGGCTGGACGTTGGCGAACTCACAATCGAAAAGCTCTTTGGCCCGGTCGATGGCGAGTTGCTCGACAACATCGACATTTTCGCAGCCGCCGTACCATCTTTTTCCGGGGTAACCCTCGGCGTATTTGTTGGTCAGGCAGCTTCCCTGCGCCTGCTGAACGGCTTTACTGGCAAAATTTTCCGAAGCGATCAGCTCGATATTTCCGGACTGACGCTTTTCCTCAGCCACAATCGCAGCCGCGATTTCCGGATCTGTCGCAGCGAGCTGGGGAGCGGTGGTATTGATCGAGCAGGAGTTCATTTTGCGAACCCGGCGCTCGTGGCGTCCTCCGGCTTCGAAAGAGGATCCCAACCAGGCATCGACGATTTGGTTAATCTCTTCCGGCGTGTTAATTTGACCGGCAAGACATAACACGTTGGTGTCGTTGTGAACCCGGGTTTTCGCGGCGATTTCCGGATCGGTAACAACAGCGGCCTGAACGCCGCAGTGCCGGTTGGCGGCTACCGACATGCCGATTCCGGTTGTGCAGCAGAGTATGCCAAGATCTTTTTTACCGGTAGCGACGGCTCCGGCGACAAGATTCGCATAGTCCGGGTAATCGACTGATTCGGTAGAGAAACAACCAATGTCTTCGACGTCATAACCGCCTTTCCCGAGATGGGCGACGATAGACTGCTTCAATTCGAATCCACCGTGGTCGGTGCCGATTATGATGCTGGGCTTTTCCATGAATATGCGAGACCTGTAAAAGCAGGGAGACGGTTTTTCAACCCGTAAAACCCCCACTCACATGGATCTACGCTCACTCAGGAAATATGATCGCCGGAAACAACAAATTTCAGGATTCCAGGGAGAGCTTCTTTGATGAGATTCCGGCAGCGGATATATTCGTCCAGATCGAGGCCGATGGGGTCGGGAACATCGAGGTCCAAATCGCCATCGCCAAGAAACTCTCTGAGGACGAAGGTTTTCTCGATACTTTCGGGAAAATAGCTGCGAATCACTTCGATATGACTGCGCCCCATCCCGAAGATGTGAGTAAACTCCTCTACCATCGGCGGAGTCAGCATTTGGGACCGCTGTTCGGAGATATCAATCCCCTCCTCTCTCATCGCAATGATCGAATTCTCGCTGGGTTCCATGCCGTCCATGGCTCCGATTCCGGCGGACGCCACTGTGATATCCTCTCCGGATTCCTCCACAAGCTGACGAAAGAGACCTTCGGCCATCGGGCTTCGGCAAACATTGCCGGTGCAAATGAAAAGTACGCTTTTACTCATTTCTAACCTCAGCCCCATTCTTTCACCGCGAACCCCGGTAATGTCAAAGTCGGGTTATTGAAAATCCTTCTTGATCCGTTGAAGACTCTGCTTATGATCGCCAAACCTCCCCCTCTCACTAAAGACAACACTATGACACTGGCAGGCCTACTTTCACCAAACCGAGTGATTCCTGAAATGGTCTCTCAGGAGCACTGGCCTGCCATCGTCGAGCTGGTGGATCATCTGGTCGCGGAAAACGAAATTCCCGAAGAAAGCCGGGAGTCAATTCTCACTGCCCTGAAAAACAGAGAGGAACAGCGCAGTACCGGAATCGGAAACGGCGTGGCGATCCCTCACTGTTTTTCGGAAGACATTGAAAAGGTTGCCATGGTTTTCGGCAAATCAACCGGCGGCATCGAATTCTGTTCCCTGGACCGGGCACCGGTTCATTTTGTGGTGCTTTTCGTCGTGCCACAGAGCCAGTACACCCTGCATTTGAAAACCCTCGCAGCGATTGCAAAAATTCTCAACAGCGCTGAAACCAGGGAAAATCTCGCCAGTGCCACCAATGCCGATGAGATTCTGGAAGTGCTGTCGCGGAAAACCGCGCGTGTGTAGAGAAATTGTGAATCCCTGCGGCAACGTGTTGCAGAGACTCTTCTCTGCAGGCAACCGGAGAACGCCCGCATCGGCTCAGGCAGCCTTCATCGACTCAGGCAGCCTGCAGACAGGAGTGTCTGCAACACATTGGTGGCGGTAGTTTTCGCAGAGCTGCCCCGCCGGAACCTTCATCTTTTCTATTTCAGCTTACCAGCCCCGGCGGGCTCCTTTCGATTTGCCCGGATTCCGGTCGGAAAACGGGACGGGACGCAGGCCGGTTCCAATACCTCTGCGGTTCTGGAGCTGTGGCCACCCGGAACCCTATGTTGTTGTTCGAGTTCTCCGGCTCGTTCCTGTTGCGGTTCGCGGAATGGCAGTTCCTGGCGTTGTTGTTCCAGCTGCCGCCCCGCATGACCCGGTTCTCACCGGACACGGGGCCGTGGCCCCGCCCCGCCCTATCCCAAAGGGATTACGCAACCAAGCCCGGGGTTGCCGACAGGCTACCCCGGGAATGTAACCAACCCGCCAATCAATCCTGAAGGGATTGCGAAACCGTTCCTTCGCCATTCAATCCCACACGTACCTTTCATCAAACCCCACTCCGTGATGATTCAAAAAATCCCGGTATTCCTCCTGGAAAGTTACGGTGCGATGATGCTCCGTCTGCCGCGCAATATATTTCTCCACTTGAGAAACATTCGACGCTGAGACCGAAAACACACCATATCCGGCCTGCCAGTGAAAGGCATTCCATACATCATCCCGTTCGCGGAGCCACAGGCTACTGACCCTTTTGGTTTCCTTTACAAACTCAGCTATGGTAATGGTGCGAGGAAGACGGGTTAACAAATGAACGTGGTCAGCGACTCCTCCGACCTTAATCGCCCGGCATTGCAGTTCATTGCAAACGCCGGCGAGGTAGGCGTGCAAAACCCTTTGCAAATCCGGAGTTTGAAAAAATGGATATCGGTCTTTGGTGGAAAAAATCGTATGCAGATAGACCTGGTCGAGAGATTGCGGCATGGATATACCCTTGGATTGCCGCCCGGCGATTCAAGGGAAAATGTACCATTACACAATCCCTTCAGGATTGAATCATATCGTCCCCCGGTTTCCCGGGGTAGCTGCGCAACCCCGGGCTGGGTTTCGCAATCCCTTCGGGATAGGTGCAAGACTTCACAGTCCGGCAATTGATGCCGCAATTTTTCCATCCGTCTCTCCAATGAGCGGTTGGCATCGAAGAAACGGCAAGTGACCCGCACGGCACAATATCCCGGAGGGATAGTCAGCGCATTAATATCCCGAAGGGATTATGTGACGGGGTTGCGCAGCTAACCCGGCAAATCTTGACATCCTTTCCTTTCAATCCTGAAAGGATTGTGAAATCGCTCTTTCTCATAATCGATGCGATCCTTACCCAGTTCCCGTTTCTTCCATCCGGGCGAAACATTGGACATTCCGGCCGACTTCGAGTCGTAGTGAACGGCATAACACCAGAACAGACCTTCACTACGTTCCACAAATCGCTGTTCCACCTTCAATATTGCGTGGGCTTCGATAAATTTCTGAAACCGCTTTTCAGCCTCTCCGCCTTCGGCGGGTATCAAAAAATGTGCATAAGCCATGTGATCTATCCTAAAGCCACCAGCCGCTCACTCCACTGCCTCTCTCCGGGCTGCGGGCTCGTCCCTCGCATCCGCCGCACCTCCGGTCGTCCGTTCCGTTCGCTCCGCTTCCGGTTGTTTTGGAACTGTGGCCACCCGGAACCCGATGTCGAAGTCCGAGAACTCCGGATTGTTCCTGAGGCGGAGCGCGGACCGGCAGTCCCCGGCGAGGTCGAACCAGCTGCCGCCCCGCATGACCCGGTTCTCACCGGACACGGGGCCTTGGGGATCCGGCTTACCGACTTCATATTCTCCATACCAATCCAGACACCATTCATAAACGTTTCCATGCATATCGTAAAGTCCCCACGGATTCGGCTGATAGCTTCCAACCGTTGCCGTCCGCTGAATGTAGGGTCCGGTTATTACTGTTCCGTAAGGATTTGTTCCATCACAATTGGCCCGTTTTCCATTCAGTGTTTTGCCCCAAAAAAACGGCGTTTCCGTTCCCGCCCGACAGGCATATTCCCACTGCGCTTCGGTAGGCAGCGCGTATTGCCAGTTTGCTGGCAAGCGACCAGCGTTCCATTCCCGTTCGGTCAAAATCTCACAGAATTTGGTAACATCATTCCAACTCACCTTCTCCACCGGTGCATTCAAATTGGGAAACGAACTGGGATTTTCACCCATCACCGCGATCCATGCCCGCTGGGTGACTTCATATTTGCCCAGCCAGAATCCCCGGGTCAACTCGACTTCGTGGAGCACCTCGTCATCTAATCGGTCCTCTTTATTTTCCGGGCTTCCCATCTGAAATTTTCCCGGCGGCAGAAACACCATCTCCATGCCGATCCCGTTGGTGTACTTATCGCGAAGCACCGGATCTTTGGGGAACTCTCCAACTTTAATTGCAGCTCTTACGTCTGTCCTAATGCTAGGCTGCGCTTCTGGGGAAAGGAGAATTTCCGTGCTGTTTTTGGCAAACGCCGCCCAACCTTGCTTTTCGTCGAAATATTCCATCACTTCCCGGCCTTCGCCGACGGGTCGTCCGGATATATTCCAGCCCACCAGCGAGCCATCCGCCAGCCCGATGTAGAGATTTGAACGGACGAAATCGAGCCCTGCCGCAACCGGTTTACCAGGTTGTTTCAGGGTAATGTCTTCCCCCGGAATGCTGACTTTTACACTGTCGCTGAGCAACTCCACGGGAACGGGGACAGCCTTCCATTCCGTGCCCGCCTTTTGCTGCACCGGCGTTGGATCGGGTTGGCTCAAATCCCATTTCGTTACGGTTCCATCCGCGAAAGCGGCAGTCACTTGATTCCCGTCTTCGCTTACGGCAATGGATTTGACCTCCATACCGGTCGGTTCGCTGCGCCAGAAAGGCAGACAGGCGGGAGTCGCTGCCAGATCTTCAGTGGCTTCAGTGAAGCGCTCCGGGTTTGATTTCAACAGTACCGGAAACGGCTCCTCTCTGCCGAGCAACAAATCGAGCCGCGTTTGAAGAGCCTGTTTCCAGCCGGTTTCAGCGGATTCCTCGCGACCAAACCCGGCAAAACCGATGGCACGGGCTTTGTGGAAAATCTGATCGGGATAAACATTGCCCTCCATTTTCGCGACTTTCGCCAGCGCCAGCGCACCCTCGGCGTCTTTCACATAAGCCTGCTCCCGCGAATCTAGAGCCCGCTCGGTTATCCAGAACGCAGCAAAGGCCAGTGCCAGCGAACCAATGGTAGCCGTGACCATCAGCTGCAGACGGCGATTCGCCCTCGCAACCGACCGTTTCACAAACCGCATCTCCAGCCGGAACTGTTCCGCTGCTTTGCGGTTGCGCTTCAGCCATTCCTTCGCATCCTCGAGGCGGGCGCCTGAGTAGAGAAATTTCGATTTTTCGCCGTTTTCGTTCCAGTGTTTGGCATCTTCGGCGAGGCGCTGCTCTACGAGGATCCATTTGCGGTCGCGCTCGACCCATTTGCGCAGCTCCCCCCACGAGCGGATCAGCGCTTCGTGGGTGATCTCGACCCCGGTGTCGTCGGCGGTGAGCAGCCGGGCATCGGAGGCGCTCATAATTTTCACCAGCTTTTGGCTAATGTCATCCGGCGCGGCGCGCTCGAGCTGCTCGATGCGCTTGGTGTCGGCGGCGCCCTCGCCGGGGCGCCGGCCGCCACTCATTACACAGC
>JARGOZ010000281.1 GCA_029213025.1 Verrucomicrobiales bacterium | reverse complement strand
TCCAGAATTCGGCGGTGCCGGGATCAAAGAGCACGCCATTCAGGGCGATGCCAAAAGGTCGGTTTGGAGGGCCTGTCGGAGAGCTGTTGTGGGTGGGTGTTGTCTCTGCCGCCGGCTTCGGATTCGCCGGAATCTCGAAATGATAACGCTGCTCCTCGATGGTGTGAGGATTCGCTCGATTGGGAAACGCGCCAACGAGGTGCCCGGGAATAGCGTTCGATTCAACCACTCGTGACTCGCCTTGTGTTTCGATCGACTCACGATTCTCTGCAGGCGGGGCTTCGCTGGCCGGCAGGAGCTTCAAAGGTTGTGCCTTGTTCGCGGTATGCTTGCGCATCGGTGGTGGGCCTTGAGCGAAAAGCGGGACCGCGAGGGAAACGATCGTGAGGCAGGAAAGCGTGAGAAAAGTAAATGAAGTCCGATTCATGTTGGGCCGTTTTAACAATGCCCGGACTCAATAGTTGCGGAAATTTTGGGGATTTCTGTTGGCTCACCAATTCCACGGCTCACACTTCAGTTACAGAATTAATGCGAAACCCATTGATAACTTCGGTGTTCCAATCTCTTCCCTGGAACAGGACAACCTTAACCAACAAGCCAATTTTTGAATCAACGTGAAAGTATAATGAATAGAATAACTCTTTGTATAGGATTGGCTTTGACGGTCTGCTTATTGGAAGTGGAGGCAGCCGTAGAGAAGCCGAATATCGTCTTTATACTGGTCGACGATATGGGGTGGAATGGACTTTCCACCGCAATGGATCCCGATGTGAAAGAGTCGCTCAGCGATTTTTATAAGACGCCACACGTTGATCAACTCGCCAGTGAGAGCGTGGTTTTTTCGCGTGCTTATTCTCCGGGACCGTCATGCAGTCCAAGTCGGGCTGGTATTTTGACTGGCAAGACCCCGGCGGAGTTGCATATGACGACGCCAGGTGCAGGACGATCGCAGCCCTGGCAAAAAGTTATCTCGGCGGATTTTGTCAGGGTCCTTCCAGAGACGGAAACCACCATTGCCGATCGCTTAAAAAAGCAGGGCTATGCCACCGCTCATTTCGGCAAGTGGCACCTGGGGAGAAGTAATCCCGGTCAACATGGGTTTGATTCTCACGATGGGAGCACCGGAAACGACGGCGGTGACAATACCGGCGAGGGCAATCCGAAAGACGTCTTTGGAATCACTTCCCGCGGACTGGAATTCATGGAGCAACAGGCCAGAGCCCGCATACCGTTCTATCTGCAACTGTCTCATTACGCCGTGCATGAACCGGTCGCAGCGTCGGCTTCATCGATCAAAAAGTTCGGCGAATTAAGTGTCGGTCGAAGGCACGACGACGTGGGCTTTGCGGCAATGACTTTCGACTTCGACACGAGTGTCGGACAGGTGGTTGAGAAACTCCGCGAATTGAGATTGGAAGACAGCACCTACCTCGTCTTTATGTCCGACAATGGAGCGACCGGCAATCCACGCCGACCGAATAATGCGCCGCTCGCGTTCGGCAAAGGAACACTGTACGAAGGAGGCATCCGCGTGCCCCTGATGATTCGCGGGCCCGGGATCAAAGGGGAAATCTATTGCGATGAAAAAGTGACAGGATGCGACCTCCTACCCACATTCTGTGAATGGGCCGGGACAGCTGCAGGCGACATCGAGGGCTCCAGCCTGGTGCCTTTGCTGACGGGTAGCCCCTCAGCATTCACACGTCCAAAAGAGGGACTGCTTTTTCACAATCCCCACTACGGTGCGGGGCCGATTCAGAAACCGCAGACCGCGATCCTCGTAAAAAACTACAAACTGCTCCGGGATCTCGAGACCGGAACGGATCAGTTGTTTGACCTCGAATCCGATATTTCTGAATCAACTGATCTAGCTCAGAAAATGCCCGAGATCGCGGCCCGCCTCGCTGGTATCCTGAACGAACGCCTCGAGCAGGTCGGTGCGAATATGCCGACTCCTAATCCGGACTACGATCCCGGGGAGACGGCGCCACGAGGAGGAGGCAAAGGTGGAAAAGGTAAACGAGGCAAGGGTAAAGGCAAAGGTGCCAACTAATTACTCGATTAACATGTTAGTCGATTCTCCGGGTCCGGTAAGCGCTTGATTCTAAGCCTTGCAAAAGCAATTTCCGATCAATCAATTCAAACCGGGGGAAAGTGCTTTTACCTTGACGGCCTACCTTCTGCGTCCTTGTTGATGGTATCATGGTCAGTATTACCGATTTTTCCAACAAACAGCTCGCCTTTGTTCTCGCGAGGCTCGCCCTCGGTGCCAATCTGTTTTTCCACGGAGTGGTTCGATTACCAAAACTGCAGGGGTTTGTCGGCGGTATGGAGGCCACGTTTCAGGACAGTATGATTCCTTCATTTCTGGTGACACCTATGGCATGGCTGATTCCTATCGTTGAGTTTGTACTTGGGCTGTTGCTGTTACTCGGAATCGCGACAAGGTATGCCCTCGTTGGAGTGGTGCTTCTGATGATTCTTTTGATTACCGGTTGTTGCCTGGTCGAAAACTGGGCGGCTCTCAACTCACAGATGATTTTGGTTATCCTAAGCTGTGCGATGATCGCAGGTCTCGAACACAACCGCCTCGCTTTGACCGGGAAGGGGAGTAAGTAAACGGGGGATTGTACCCTGTTAGGTCCCGGACTGTACCCTGTTGAGTGGGTGCTGCTTTTGTGTAAGCAGATCGTGATTGGCGGTGTGTGAGTAAGAACGTGGTGCCCGGGCCTTCGGTCAAGTATCGGTAGTTTATACCATTCGTAAGCGTCAGTTTCTCTCTGCTGTAGAGAGGTCAATTTCCGGGTGATTTGAGTCATTTAAGCCATTCTCATTTGTCGGCGTTCTACCCGTTTTTGTGGTTCAGGAGTGGAAGCGAAAAAGGAATGTCGGACATCTCCCATCTCTTCTCAAGCCGGTCTATCAAATCGTCCCTCTGATCAACGGAAACCCCATCAGCTGTGAAGTCGTGCTGGCACCAAAACGGGTAGTGGCAGTATATACTTTGTTGCTGGGCGTAGGTCTCGCAGGAGAAATCCATTCCGCTGTAATCGGCGATGGCACGTAAACAGATGAATTGTCCGGTCGCGTCTTTGCCTCGTAGTCCGAACTGCCCGGGTATGATGCCTGTGAACCCTTCACCGAAAAAGCCCGCATCAACCTCGATCAAACATTTTATATTACGGTTAAATTCTTCCAGTTCTTCAGCCGGGACCCAGAGTTCTTCGTGCTCATGGCCGCCGACGATCTTGCGCTCGAATCGCGAAACGTAGTCGTCGTCTACTGTAAACGTCGTGACGTAACCGGCCTTTGAACCGGAGGTCGTGTTCCAGTCGCGGGCAATCTGACTGGCGTATCTGAAGTTGGTTACCGGGTAGAATATTGGCTGTTCCGGTAGCCGGGGCGGGAAGACCGTCATCCCGCTCTTGAAGATCAGGGCTAGTTCTTCAATCCCGACTGGCCGATAAAGGATCATAACTCTTCGAAAAACGTTCGGGAATTGGTGGATTGCCGACGCGAGGAAATGATAATAACACACAAGTCAGAATCCCAAACAGGAAAAGCGAACAAGGCTCAAAGGTTGCCCTGCTTACCATCTTCGATTTGATCGGTGTTTGGCGATTTGTTATGACAGATCCAACGTTCTAAACGGGCCTTGCGACATGACTTCATGAATCCGGTAAAACAAGGTCTGATCGTATGAAACGTCATCAGCATCCGGAGGTGTATATGTGGTGATCTGTGGGCTGGTGAACCATCTGAAGTACTGCTCACCCGGGGGCTTGCAAAATTCTCTCTCTCCTACGATACCGCCTTCCGGTTTCGGCAGGAAGGATTTCCACCACGGCCGAATTTTACTAGAGCGGCCATTATTCATTTCGCAAAACAGGAACTGCTGTTCCGAATTGTTTTTTCCATGAAAAACGACCCGGTCAAAATGAATTACTACTTCAGTTACAGCCTGGACGCCTTCAACTCCTGCCGGGGAAAATGCGATTGTTTTGAAACTTTTCATTTCTCCAAATATCGTCTGAGCACACCCGGGGCCCGGCAAGTGAAAAAGAAAGTGAAAAAAAGTGCGAAGAGGCAGGCTTAACGGAAGAAGTATCTCGACCTTCGTGATTGTAACGAATAACCTATCCGCTCATTTCCTCCTTTCGACGGATCGTCTTTCGGCAGTTAGTTGTCAGTATAGTTAGTTCGTTGTATCCTGACCAGATGATTTCAACATCGTTGGTAAATCCTATGAAGACGGCACCTTCATCAGTGTCTTCGATATTCCAGTCGGCTGGAATCACTGATACATGAAACTGGTTTTCGGTGGTCGCCCCAAAGTCGCGTTCAAAGAGGATTGCTTTCATATCGTTTTGATGTGGTAATACGGTCAGTATCGTGTTGTGACGTTCGAATCCTGCGCATCCATTTGAAAAAAATATCATCGAAAATATGATTATCGAGTTGGCGGTCTTTATCGAAAGCCGACCGAGGCATCGCGGGCATTCGCCTTTGCTGAGATGTGCGCGTTCGTCGGATCGCAAGATCGGTTTCGGAGCGCAATTCGGACACAATAAATTGTATTTACGCTGATTCATAATGTTCAATCGCCGCATTAGCCACAGGGCTGTTACGAGGAACATTGCGGCGAGGTACAAACGGAAGTAACACTCCCCAATGGGGCGTCCCAGGGTGGGCAGGATGGCAAAAAAGAAGAGGACTGCGAGCGGGGTCATGACCAGGAAGTCGGTCAACCGCCGGGCGCGGCGAAAAGCATTGAATCGTTCTGCTGCAGCATCTTCCTCCTCCATGTCACGAATCTACGTAAATTCGACGGGGCCTTCCAATTTTTCGAAATGTTTGACGATCAGATCGAGGATTTCGCTTTGGAGTTGTGGCGTCAGCTCCCCGGAAATCGGGGTTAGCTCCCGGGAGACGGCCCTGGATTTATCGCCAATCAGCATCTCTGCAAACAGTTCTGCCTCGATACCTTTTCCGTGAACAATGTAGTGGTCTCTCCCTTTCGATTTCAGTCTGAAATCTTCGGAAATGGGATACCCGTGTTTTAACCGGGTCAAAATTTCATCTTCAGCCAAAATCATACACGCCGGTATAAATGTGGCCAATGGAAATGTCTCCTCAGTTTATTATTGCAAGTCGGGCCAGGATGGAAGTTGGGAGGTAACTAATCTTCGGCGGGGTAGAGGCAGATTCCAGGTTTCTTCCAGGGTAAAAGCGTTTTCCACCAGGGAATCCGGTAAATCTCTTCGATTTCGGTTAGGGGCGTCAACCCTGCTTCGTGAGCTTCCTGGAAAATGTAGACCAGTTTAGGATCGGTATCGAAAGATTGCATGATCTTTTCAAATGCCTCTTCAGACGTTGCGGCAGAGGCGCGACGGCTTGTGTAAAAACCAACGGCAGGAACAGGGTCGTCTTCGAATTCGACCCGGATTCCGGCTGTGTGTAGTAGAAACTGAAACGTAGGCATTCCTTCTTTAGCGTAGCTTGATCCAAATTGTTGAATTCCTCGGGCATTGTTTTTGTTGATTAGTAGACTGGTTGGAAGTGAACCACATCTGTTCCGGAAATGAAAGCGCCCTATCCGGGAACATCGACTGCGAAGTGAAACAGGATTTGGTAGTCACACTCTTCATTCATATACGTGCGCGGTTCGTCAGTGACGCTTAGTCTCTGTCCGCCCGGAGAGCAAAAATTGCGAATTGAGAGAGAGACAGAAGAATAGCCGATCCCGCAAAAACAGGGACAAGCCAAACCTCAGGGTTATCGGAAAACACCTTTGCGAACCCGGAGGGAATACGAATGCAGAAAACCAATGTCAGAAACCCGAAAAACCAGTTTGGTGTAGAACGTCGCAAGAACGGGAAGGGTAACAAAAGTGATACTCCATACAATCCAAAGAAAACGAAAACTGTAAAAGCGAAAATGAAATCTACAGACACGACAGAAGTGCCAAATCTCATAAGGCCACTCAGGACACTCCATAGTCCGAAACCGGCAAGAGTTAGCGCCAAAAGTCCCAGAGGGATGCCCAAAATGCGTACGAATTTGATCATATACGATTTCACCAATCCAATCACCAAATCCAGGATCAGTTCCGCTAAAAAATAGCGAGAATATAGGTACTGTCACATCAAAACTCTGAAAATGGAGGCAGTGGCCAATGCGAAGTCAAAACCCGGGTTCCGGGCAGGCATCTTCAAATCCTGAATACTCAAGATTGGAGGAGTCGCAGTGCTTAGTCTCTGTCCGCCCGGATCTGCCACCAAAAACCCAGCGCGATTCCGATTATCGCGACAGGAGCTGAGATAAACCATACCCAATTCTGATCGGGAAAGACATTGTGCAACGCGACCGCAATTCCAACAGCGATGCCGAGGCACACATAGAAACGCGCTGGTGACTTGTATTCCTACTCCTGGCGATTCCAGGCGCTATCCTTTCTGGGCGGGCCATCCAAAAACTACACTGTTCCAGACACGAAGCGTAAAGTTACTAACGACGCCCGGATTAAGATGGTCGTGAATGACGCGATGGACGGGCCTTTTATTTTTTTGGCGGATCAGGAGTGGTTTCGTTCGAGTAGACCTTTATGGTCTTTTGGTTTCCGTGTTGAATTACGGCGATATCATGATCTTTGTATATGTTAACCTCATTGTTTCATTGGAAGTGCGTGAATCCAGGCATTAAGCTTCGAAATTCGC
>JARGOZ010000020.1:62396-63470 GCA_029213025.1 Verrucomicrobiales bacterium | reverse complement strand
TCGCAGACGACAGGATTGTCGTTTCTCCTTGGGGTTTGCGTGGCTCCGGGGTTTTCTGGTTGTCGACGGTTTGCGGGTGGATACCAGGATGGGGCTGATGCGGAAATTACAGGGAGGTGCGACAATCCTGTCGCGCGGCTGCAATGAGCACCATGCATGACGGCACGGGCTTCGCAGACGACAGGATTGTCGTTTCTCCTTGGGGTTTGCGTGGCTCCGGGGTTTTTTGGATCAATACCAGGGACGGCTTTGATGTGACACGGGCACTCCTGCCCGTGTGTATTGCGGAAGCTGTTTTTATGCGCTTCTGTAGCCGCTAAACAGGCAGAAGTGCCTGTTTCACAATTCTTATGCCATTGTGCCGATTCAACAGGGTACGATCACGCGTTGTACCCTGTTGAATCGGCACTATACCGGCGACCGGCTTGTCTGGATCACTATCTTTTGATCTTGTTATTGGAATCTTTTTTCACTATTACTCGTTCAGTAAAGCACGATAATGAAAACATTCCCCATTCCCCTTCTCTTCATCGTTTTATGCACTCCGGTTATGGCAAAGGACAACATCTATACACAGTCAATCGAAACAAAAGCATCGCGGGAAACTGTCTGGAAATGTATTACCACTCCGGAAATCGTGTCGAAATACTATCTGGCACCACTGCGCACGATAGAAGGTCACGAAGGCGGCAGAATCGAATACGGCACTCCGGACCGGGTTATGATCAGCGGCAAGATCCTGGTGTGGACTGCGAATGAAGTATTGCGCCATACCTTTGCGTTCGGCCCCGGTATATCGCCATCGACGGAATCGGAACCCGCTTCGACTGTCACCTATGCGATAGAGAAAACGGGACAAGGCAGCACCATTACGATATCCCATTCCGGATTTCCGCCGGGTGGACAGACTTTCCAGGACATCTCACAGGGTTGGCCGCATATTTTGCAGTCTCTATCTGAATACCTTTCCGCCGCCGGGGAATAAATAGAATCCTCACGCGGAGGCCGCTATTTAATTTCCGAAACCCTCGCTGTGATGTCGCCTCTGACGCCTGCTAAAATTATGATAGCAGG
>JARGOZ010000020.1:8079-62386 GCA_029213025.1 Verrucomicrobiales bacterium | reverse complement strand
GGGTCACGGTGTAGATCCTGAGCAGTTTGATGGTCGGTTTGCCGACGATTAAATCAATCCCTTCAGGGACTTCCTGCGTGGTGATCTTTTTCTGTAATTCCGACTCCAGGTCGGGCATATATTTTTTCAGATCGATTTTCAGCTGTTTGGTTAGCGAAGCGACGAGCTGACTTTCCAACATGATCCTAGCAGTTTTCGGTATAGCGGCCCGGGTCTCTTTTGTCAGTTCAATACTGGAAAAGGTGAGTAACTGATTGGTGGCATCCAGTTGCGGTTTGGCCTGAACCCAAATCCGGCCGGATATCGTTTTATCTACTTTGCCGCCACTATTTGCAATGAGATAGCAACCGAGAATGACATACCCGTCCTGCCCGATGCGAAGTTCAAATTCATTTACCGAAATAGCAGAGCCATTTGAGCCGGCTTCACTGAAAGACTGATCAGCCATTTTGCCGTTTAGCATCTCGACATCGACAACTACAGGTATCTGCAGCAGGTTCGCCGGATTGTAGGGAATTAGCTTCAGACCCGGCAGAGGCTCCGGATAGATCCCGTCTCCCGGATGACTCGACAAATAGGTATTCGCCTCCATAGAGAGCGTTACTGAAAGGTTGTATGCATTGGAGTAGTCGATCGGGGCCAGAGAAATGGCATAGGGATCGACTACAGCAAATACAGGAGGGTCATCATTGACCTGTTGGTTCAAATGCAGCTGATCCCACACTTTTCTGATATGTTCTTTTAGATCGATACTTTGACTGAGCCCGGCCAGTTCTTTCCGAATGAGCGGTTCGGCGGCTTTTTCGATGATGTCCCGCGCACTGATCGTACCAATTCGGCCGAGGGTTACGTCGGCCTGAGTGAGATTCAGGTAGGGATCGAGATTGGGTATCAACTGCCAGTCCTGATTGATCTGTGGCGTGACGGTTCCATGAATATGGCCACCCAGATTGGCCGTGCTGTCGATCGGAAAGCTCACGATCTGGGCATCAACCTGACCGGAAACCCGGGCGACACCCTGGATCGGAAGGCGGAATGTCAGGTTCCGGCCCGAGTTTTGTAATGTGATTGCATCGGGAACAAACCGTGCCGTTTTTGATCATCTGGTGGAAATCTTTTTGTTCCACGCCTGAGATATCCTGAGGGACATTTTTATTGGCCTCCGCTTCGATGGTAGAGATCGGCAAATCGAGTTTTACCGAGAGAATCGAGCTTTCTGCCTGAGGATAATCCTCTTCCCCGCGGGGCGGTTCTTTTGGCGGAGAGGCCGATACGCGAAGCGAGAGCCCCCCGCCTTTACTCAGATAGTGGAATGCGGCACCTCCGGCTATACCGAGCAGAACGAGAATAATAACAATGGCTGCCAACAGCTTTTTCATGAAGAAGGAATCAAACGGGTAAACTATTCTGAGCGAAAATTCACGCGTAATTTCCAGCAGAGTCTACTTCTTACCGAAATTCTTCAGTGCCCGGGCTCTGAATCTACTTCAGCTGGGTCAGCCAGGTGACGAGGTGATCGAACTTGTCTTCGCCGATCTGCTTGTTCAGCATGGGCGGCATCAGTGAGTAGGGTAAATGCTCGCGCTCGACCATGTTGGTGGTATTGATCGTGAATCTGTCACCGGCGGCATCGCTGTAGTAGTGCATACCTGCTTTCTCGCCGAGGACAAAACCGACATGCTCTTTGCCGTCGGCCATGCGGACTTTCCAGGTTTCGTATTGGGGAGCGATTTCCAGCGACGGTTCGTGAACGGAACGAATTATGTGTTCCTTTCCTCTTACTCCAATCGAAGTGAGATCCAATCCGCCCTTTTTACCGAAACCGCCTACGCAATGACATTTGGCGCAGTTTTTGTGAAACAAATATTCGCCGTGTTCCAATGGATCGTTCGGTTCAACTACCGCGACATCCGGGTTGGTGAGACTGGCAAATGATCTGACTTTTTCGCTGGGATCGTTCTCGATGATTTCTTTGGCGAAGGCACGGGCCCCTTCTTTGTCTTCATGCTCCTGAAGAGTCAAAGCCACTCCGGAGCGCATGTAGTCGTCGCCGTTCTTGTAGATCTCTCTCAGCTTAGGCAACTCCACTTTACCCCTTTCATCCAGAATCAGGAACGCCGCCCGCCGTGCCAGAGGCGAATCGGAATCGAGTTCTTCCAATACCAGTTTTTGCAGATCTTTATCCATCGTCCCCTGGCCCCCGAGCCGGGCTTTCACGGTGATGGCTGCTTCAAAAATTTCGGCGGACGAAGGATTCCTGATTTCTTTTTCGATCTCCGAATCGAAGCCGGGCAGTTTCTCGTCGGATATCCATTTTAACGCCAGCATACGAAGCGTTTCGGAACTACCCTCGCTGTTCAGCGCATCTCTGAGAAGCTGGAGGCCCTCTTCTTTTTTGTGAAAACGGGCGGAAAGCAGATCATAGACCTGTTTCCTTTCCGCGGACATAGGTGCCTCCGGAACTTCGCCGGATATCATCCTCGAAAAGGTCCATGGATTTTCCGCATCGATGTCATCCGCCGGGTTGATGACCGGATCGACCGGAGATTCCGCAGGCTGCCAGTTTTCCAGCTTCCAGATGGCTCCGTGACCGTGCAGCTGGTAGTCCCCTTTGACCCAGTCGCTCATATACAATTCACCGGCATCGTTCACCGCAAAACCGACCGGACGGAAATCAACCCCGCCTTTCACCATCGTTTTTCCGGAAGTGGTAAAATGAGTCTTGTCCCATTTCAATGGATAGACTTCCACCCGGTGATCCGACCAGCTGCCCACTATCAAATTGCCCTGGTGATAAATCACATCACACGGAGCGTCGCCGGTCCCGGACAGCATCGGCAGAGTCCCGGGCAACTCCCCGTCCCACGAAATGAAGGGGTGTTTACCGCTGCTGCCGTAACGAAACTGGTAGCCGTAGTCGCCGCCATCAATCACATGGTGAAGCCGACTCGGCGGACGGGAACTCGGGTCGTTGTCAGTAACAAAGGCATGTCCTTCGGGAGTATAGCAAAGGCCAAAAGGATTCCAAAAACCGGTAGCGAAATTTTTGAGCCCGTGCCCGTCTGCCGTACATTTCCATATATTACCGCCCTCGCCCTGATTGCTATAGGAAGTACCGTCGCCATCCTGTAATGTATAGGGAGCCCCGAGAAGACCGCCGATCCCGAACAGCAGATTGCCATCGTTGTCGAATGCCAGACCTGCGCAGCCGTAGCCGTTGTCGAGGTATTTGCTGTCGAACTCGAAAAAGATCACTTTTTCCTCTGAACCCGGATCGGCGACACCGTCGTCATCGCGATCCCATATGCGAACGATGCCGGTTTTTGTCGCGGCGTAAATCGCACCCGACTGCGGATGAACTGCGATGTTCATTGTCGCTTTCAGATTACTACCGAAGAAGACCGAGCGTTTGTCGGCTTTGCCATCATTATCGGTATCGCGAATCCAGATGATCTGATCCGACTCGGGGCCATTGTAGGTTTTCGGGCGGAAATGGGTGTGCGATTCGATCACGAGCAGTTTGCCGCCTTTAGTAAAAGTCATCCCGATGGGATGTTTGATCATGTCCGAACCGGCAAACTTCACGATCTTTGTGTTCGAATCGACCGCCCTTGGGAGATCTTCCGGAACTTCGACTTTCTTTACCGGAGGCAGAGCCGTCGCCACCGAAGCGGGAGCCGTCACCGGTTGCGTTTTCTTCGGCGGCTCCACCGTCTTTGGTTCAGCTTTCTCCACTTGACCTGCTACCGTCTTTTCGACCGGGTTGCTTACGTGCGGTTCCGTCCGGCGTTGTGCCGGGGGCGCAGGTGCAGCCTTTTCAAGCACCGGTTCTTTCCCGCTGCCGACATCGGAAAAATTCCGGGTGTTTTCGCAGGAAATAATCGTCAAGGTAAGGCCGACCGAGGCAACCAGGCCGACACTTTTCTGAAACCGATTTGAAGACATTTTTTTGGAGCTTTGAAAGGTTGGTAACTGTGAACTTTCCACCCGTTAAATTCGAAAGGGCTCCGGGTTGGTTTCTTCCTGCATTTCAGCAGCTTACATTATTTTTATTAATAAAAATTCAACGACCTGTCAAAAGTAAACCCAATTTTTCCTTTGTCAGTTAATTAAACCATAATTCAAACATACCTTAACTATCCGTCTCCACACGATTATTCGTAACAGACAATTTTCTCTTTCCGGGTCTCGCCTTCGTAAAACGCGACGCGCAGAAAAATCTGGCCGCCACAGATCGTGGGTGTCGCGTAGGCTTCGTCCGCGACCTTGCTTTCGGCGAGTAGCTGAAATTTTTCCGGATCAGCCAGGTACACATACATCGTGCCGGATTCGTTGATAGCATACACCCTGTCATCGACGGCGACGGGCGAGGCGCTGAAATTTCCCCCGAGCCGGGCTTTCCACTTTTCCTCACCGGTCGCGCAATCCCAGCACACCGCGACTCCGGCGTCCATCACCGCAAAAAGGCAACCGTCTTTCACAAACATAGAGGGCACATAGACCCGGTTCGGCAGCTGCCAGGCGACCTTTCCGGAACCGTCAGCCAGTATGGCGGAGACGTGGTTTTTCGGATACCCGCCGCTGGTAAAGATATGCTTGCCGTCTGTGACTGCTGTAGTGACACATTCGGTAGTGGAGCCATCGGTTTCCCAGTATTTCGCCCCGGTTTCCGGATTGTAGCTGGTCACTTTTCCGGTGCCGGTCATAATCACCTGATCCTTTCCGCCGATGTTTACTACAGTCGGCGAAGGATAGTTTGGTTCTTTGGCCCGTTCATCGATCCAGATATGATCACCGGTCTTGCGATCCATCCCGCAAATGACACCACCCAGTTTGTTGTCCGCTGCGACGATGACGAGGTCTTTGTAAAAAGTCGGCGAGGAACCGTAGCCCTGGTGAACCTTGTACTCGCAGAGATCCGTCTGCCAGACGAGGTGACCTTCATAGTCCAGCGCCGTGGTGGAAACGGTAGTCCCGTTAAGAAAATTGACATAGATGTGTTGATCATCCAGCGCCGGGGTCGTCGACGCCCAGGTAGCCTTTTTGTTTAGCTTCTGGTCGAGTCCGTCGCTGAACAGTTCCGAGGCCCAGATCACTTCGCCGGTGTTGCGATCCAGACAAACCGTATACTGGCCGGTCACCTCAGCGTCCTGCACCTTTTCGTTGACGAGAGCGCTGTTGAAAAAGATTTGATCCCCTTTGACGACGATCGAGCCGTGGCTGCGGCCCTGCATATCGACCGACCATTTCGGTTTATCGAGCTTCATCGGCGGGTCCTGATCCGGATCGGCGATCCCGTTGCCATTGGGCCCGCGCCACATCAACCAGTCCCCGGCGGAGGACAAATTCGTCCCGATCCAAATACATCCCAAACAAACAGCAGCAGTGAAAATTTTCATGACAAAAGAAGAATTCGATTCGCACTCTCTGCTTATACAAAAATTCCCCCGAAGGAAAGTGAAACTTCAACCCCGAAGAGGCCTGCAAGGTCTGACAAATCACCTATTCCAAAGGGATTCAACAGGGTACAGTCGGCGACCTAACAGGGTACAATCACACTTTTGCTGCCCCTTCCACACCTTCAGATTCGATTCGGCGGGTAAGTCGCACCGCAATAATCAAAGGGATCACACAACCCAGTCCAAAGGACATATCAATCAACTGCCAGTAAGACGGTATACCCCGCACCGGCCCGCAGATCGCTGCCAGCGGAACTACAAGTATACAGGCGGCAACGCCCACCCACAGGACGCCTGCGTACCGAACCGGCTCCCGGAACGGAAGTAAAAAAAACATAGCGATCACGATGTGACCAAAGGCCAGCCAGTCCGTTCCGTAGGCGATGAAGGGATAGTGGTCGTAAGTATGCTCCAGGCCTTCCCTGACTGTTAAAATCCAATAAGTCAGACCACTGTGATTGGCCGGGGTAAAATCGCCCCCTGCACCGACCAAAAGATTCGACAAAATCTGTAGTTCCGTACGAAGTGGAAAGGCCGTCAGCCCACTCACAACGAGACCGAAAATCACGAAGGCAATAATGAAGCGGTATAGGAAAAGTGGATTTTTCATTTACCGGGAATATCCACTACCTGAGTGAAGGGAATTTGAAATACCGGTGAAAGTTCAGTGAAAACGCTGCATTTACTCTGCGGCGAAATACTGGTCGGCACATTTGCCACCGAGCGCAGTGATCAGCTTCACCATTGCTACATACTGCTTGCTGCGAATTTGCACCAGCCTCCGCTGAGCTGCCATTCTCCCGCGCGACGATTCGGCTACGTCGGAAAAACTGACTACACCTTCTTCATACTGCTCTTTGATCAGGGATTCGGTTTGCCTTGCGGCCCGGATGAGCGTTTCCTGAGCTACCTTTTCTGAACCAAGAGATTCCAGCTCAGCGAGCGCATCGCCCACTTCTCGAAATGCTTCCACCATGGCCTTCTGATAGTCCACGAGGGCTTTCCGCTGAGCGTTTTTCCGCTTTTCGTGGATGGTGGAATCGGAGCACAAAGCGAAATTTTCACAACTCCACTTCTGGAATCCCGAGCTGTTCATTTTCGAGGAGTTTCCGCAACTGATAAAACTGCCGCAGGGAAAGTAGTCCCTATATTCGAGCCCGGCTTTGCAATTCGCGGTCTGCAGACGAACTACCGCAGCCGCGACATCAGGACGGTTCCCAAGTATAGAAAACGGAACTTCGCATCGCAAAACCGGCATTCGGCTTTCTATACTCCGCACCGGAATCTGAAATGACTCCGGATCACAACCAACCAGCAGGGCAATCGCATTTTCCAACTGATCACGCGGCATATTCATTCGCGACAAATCCGCCTTCGTCGAAGCAACATCGATTGTCGCTTTCTCTACATCAAACTCACTGGTTATTCCGGTATCATATCGCTCCGTAGCGAGACGCAGGTTATCCTCCCAGGTGGCGAGACCTTCGTGGAGAATGCGCTTTTCTTCGTCGATAAAGCGAAGAGAAAAATATTGCTGAGCCAGTTGAGAGCTGAGCGCCAGGCGAAGTTTTCCCATCTCCTCGCCGAGAATGATTTCCGCTTCCTCTCCGCCCACAGCGTATTTTAATCTCTGCCGATGGTCCGCCTGCCAGTCTGCCGCTATGCTTTGAAACTGGTAGTTGCCCATTTTCATCTGCGCCATGAGCCGGTTCAACCCGGGATCGCGAAAAACAGTCCACCAGTCACAACCGGCCGGGCAGCAGGCTCCGGTTTTCGCAGGCACTGAAGCCGAAAGCGGCAGGCATTCGGAAATCGTATTGCAGGACACCGGCAGGAGCCCGAGAACGAAAAGGAGCCATTTCCCTTTTAGCGAAAATTTTCCTTCGCGACCCTGTCCATTCTTATCCGGACAAGGAGGCTTTGCCAAAAGAGGAAAATTTTCGCTTCCATGACTCACTTTTTGAATTGTTTAACATATCTTAACTAATTCAACCGGATTTGGAAGTTTTTTCGTGTATTTCAAGCTGTGTCGCGGGTTCGGCGGATTCCGTTTCGTCGGCTTTTGGCGTGGATTTTGTCCGAAAAGCACCGATTTCCCCGCTGAGAATCGCCTGCAGCGAATCGGAATTGTATTTTTTGATCAGGGTTGTGACATCGTCCATTCCCGAATCGATTTCCTTGAGGAGAGTCGGTGGAAATTGTCCTTCGACCTTGCCTTTTTCCAGTAATTTCCCCACATCGCGGAACTGGTAGTGAATTTCCCGCTCCAAATCCCAGAACGGTTTGCCGAAATAGGCTTCAATCATCGCCCGGCGGGTGAATCGGGAGCTGTTCCACTTATGAAGAATATCCACGTAGGCATCCCATCGATCTTCGTAGTCATCGGGAAAAGGGTTGTCACCCGAGCCGAAATAGATGCGCAGCATGAGATAGGAGCGCTCCCCCATCAGACCGGTGACTTCGCGGTAGAGTGACATCGCCTCCTCTTTCTGTGAGGTAAACATAGCCGACTGGCGTTCGTTGACCCGGGATTTTTCCTGAAAGAAGAACGCGAGAAAGCCGCCTACGACAGTGGTTAGCCCGTAAGTCAGGGCGAGGAAAAACAGTCGTTCGCCAAAACTCCGCCCCTGCTGATGCCCTTTCATCACGTGTTTCGCGTCGTCATCAAAGTCCATTTTTCGCCACCATAGCACAAATCCAAATAATTCAGCCTGAAAGGCTTTGGCTCCCTGCCGCGGAAGCATAAAGAGAAGTTTTTCCCATATATTCGGCCACGTGTCCGTTTTACATTTATCACCATCATGAAAATCCTACCGATCCTCGCTGTGCCGGTCCTCGCTGCTCTTTGCCAATCGCCGGCCATGGCACACAATAATCATTTCCTCCCCGGCGACTCGTTTTTTTCTGTATCGGTCACACGCAAGGTCATCGATCAATGGACCGAAAATAAAGGCAAAAACTTCGGTTTTGAATACTCCCGGTTCGACGGAAAATTCATGGTCGACGGGAATCTCGGTTACACCAAACTCAAAATGGACGGCATCGATTCCGGTTTTCAGGCTGCGCTCACCAAAGCCTACTGGCGATATACTGCTCTGGAACGCCCGCTTTTCCGCCTCGAAAGCGATGACCAGGAAGTTTACACGCAGACAAACGGCGTCGTGGCACTGATCTATCATAAAGACTTTCAGGGTCCGCTTGGGCTCAAGCTCAACGAAAACTGGCAGATCGAGGGACTGCGGAAATACAGCGGGCTGTTTGAAAAGGCCGAACCGGTGATTACAGACTGGACACTCGGGCCGGAGCATCTCCCGCTGCAACTGAAACAGCCGGTTCCGCCGCTGGCCCATATACCTCTGGAAAACGAGGAACGCCTCACCATGGATACCCCGGTCACGGTCGACGCCTCCGAAATTAAAGTGATCTTTGTCGGCTTCGCCAAACAGGACGGCTTTGAAGAGGCTCAGACCTGCCCGAATCTGCAGAACATCTATGACAACGTCCCCGGAACCAAATACATCGTCATCGACGGAAAAGGCTTCACCACCTGGACCTGTGATGACAGCGGGAAATGGAGCCAGGCGAGGACGCAGGTGAAGTGAGTGAATCATCGAATCAAAGGCGGGCGGGGCCGTCTTTCTTCACTTGCCCGCGACAACCTCTCCGCTAAAAGTACCGGCATGTTGAATTCGGATCATCACGGAAAACTTCGGGAACTCGCATCGGCGCTGGTCGATCAGCAAAGAGCACGGGTATTGGTGGAGCCTCAGGACCGCAGCACCGGCTTCTGGTTCGGCGGCGGAAATATCGTTGTCGATGCCGATGGATCGATCCTGATTTGCGGTCGCTATCGAAATTACGGCGACTCCCGAACCGGTGTCGGCGCAGGTGAACGTGGTCTGGAACTGGCCGTTTTTCGCGGCAGCTCTCCGGACAGCGAATTTGAGAAAATCCTCTCTTTCACCAAAAACGACCTCGCCTGCAACGGAGTAGGAGTGGTCTCCATCGAAGGTGTCGCGCTGCACCGCACCAATGACGGAATCGAACTTTTTATCTCTACGGAAAAAGACACCACCTACCCTGATCGGATCTCCGGCTTCCAGAAAGCAGGAACCGGCGTCTGGAGTATTGATCGCATTCACGCCGACCGGGTGGAGGACCTGTCGCCTGCCAATATCGAGGAAATCATCCCCAACCAGGCAAATGCCATAGAGCGCCTGCACTGCAAAGACCCATGGGTGGCGGATCTCGCCAACGGGGATCTCATGCTCGGTTACTGCACCCACCCTTTCTCCTGGTCGAGCAGTGGCACGGGGGCAAAAATCCGCAAAGCCGGAAGCCATACCTATGAAGACCTCACTTTTGACATGCTGCGACGCGGCCCGGTCTGGGACATTGCCGCCGCCCGGGTTACCGAACGGTTGGCAATTCCGAAAATCGGCGCCTTCAGTGATCTTCCCGATGTTTCGCTCTACTTCTACGACAGCGCCGAATGCCTTCGCCAGCTCGATGAAAACCCCGGGGCGGTATCCCGTCCCCGCGGATGGTCGTGTGAGGAAATTGGCGGTGTCGCCGTAGGTCTGGATAGTGAATTGCCTGCTATAGAAAGCATCACAGTGGAGGAACCTCTGTTTATCTCTCCCTATGGAACCGGCTGTTCCCGCTATGTCGCCACCGCGATAACAGAAGACGGCATTTTCGCCAACTGGCAACAGAGCCAGAAAGATTTCAGTCAACCTTTGGTCGGTAATTTTCTACCGAAATCGGAAGTAGAGAAAATCCTCGCCTGATGATGGAACAGAGTAGGCAACCTGTTCTACAACGAACCAATTAAGAACGATATGAAACTGGCGCTGAATGCATCCACAATCAAACCGACTCCGCTGCTGGAAAAAATCCGGGCGACGGGCGAAGCCGGCTACCAGGGAATCGAACTGTGGGCGGTGGAACTGTATGAACATGTCGGTCGCGGAGGCGAAATTTCGGATGTAGAGAAAGCCCTCGCCGACTACGGTCTGGAAGTGCCCTGCTTCATAGCGATCCGAAGCTGGGGCGATACCGAAGGCCGCGAGTACGACCTCGCTCTCGACGAAGCCAGGCGGCGTTTTGAGCTGGCAGCAAGATTGAAATGTCCGCTGGTTGTCTGCACCCCGCCGATAGAGAAAGCGGGCTTTGCTGATCTGCACGGGCGCTATCAGGACCTACTGGAAATTGGCGATGCCGCCGGTATCACCGCTGTGTTGGAATATCTCAGTTTTATACCGAGCTTAAACAATGTTCCCGATACCGTTTCTGTGTTGGAAAAAGTCGATCATCCGAAAAAGTGTACCATTCTCGATGCCTTCCATTCTTGGAATAATCAGACTACGCAGGAAGATATCGAAAAGCTCCCGCTGGAGTGGATTTCGCATTACCACATCAACGACGCCAATCCCAATCTGCCGCGCTACAAACAGCTTGATCCCGACCGCGTCATGGTCAGCGACGGTGTCATCGATTTGAAGTCGGAGTTATCTTTATTAAAAAGCAAAGGCTACGACAAATGGCTCAGCCTCGAGATCTTCAGTCAGGAATGGTGGGACAAAGATCCTCTGGAAACCGCAAAGGTCGGTTATGACCGGATGAAGCAGCTGGTCGACGCGGTCGGCTGGGAAATTGAATCGTGACAGTTCAAAAAAATGAACATTGAGCACGGATGTATACCGGGACAACACGCCACAAAAGTGCTTTCGACCTTTGTCCTACTCGATACCTTTTTCCCTTCGGGTCTGCTTCCAGCGAATCCCCACGATCACATTACCTTCCGGGTCGTAGAATGCCCCTTCCCCTTTCGCGCTGTTCTCATCGGTAAAATGCAGCGTGTAGCGGAGTTCATTGCCGTTGCCGTGTTTTGCAGTGAATGACATGGCCGCCTTCGCCTCGTCCCATTCAGCCGAAACGGTCGATGAATTGGTGCCGTCCATGATCACACCGGTGTAACGTTTCTTATCGGCGTCGAAAGTCAGCAGCATCTGAAATTCATCGTGGGCAGGTTCCGCCATATTGACTTCCTCAAACCGCAGATAGGTTTTGCCCAGCGACCACTCCCGTTTGGAGACCGTGTTATAAATCGCATCAGCCCCGCCCGGAGGAGTAATCGTGATGGCATGATCCCATGTTCCGAGGAAGCGGTTGAGCACCTTCATCTCATCGGATTCATTCTTTTCCTCCGCAGAAACTGTCGAAAGAAAAAGGCAAAGAGGAGCCAGAGCGCAGCAAAGAAATTTCATCATCATACAAACGGGATTCTATAGATTCCAGCCGATAGAGAAAGCGAAAAATTCCTCACCGGATGGGAAACAGGCACTCCAGACTGTTTCGTGGTTTAAAAGCGAAAAATGGCTTCCGCAATAAACTGTACCCTGTTAGGTCCGGGATTGTACCCTGTTACATGGCCGTTTTATCGCCCTCACTCCCGGCGCCATTCCAGGCCGGTTTCCTCTACCCGGGTTTCACCGCGGATATCCATATCTTTTGCCTGGTGGTGGATGAAGCAATTCGTAACCCGATGCGATTTTCCGGCGAAGAAAAAAGCGGCCCCCAGGTTGTGATGGAGCACGCAGTTGGTATAGCTGGTGACACTTTCATTGACATCGGCTACACCACCTGCGTCGGAACCGTTCCATGCGATCTCGGAATCGAACACATCCATTTGTACCGTTTCATGGGCGCTGATGCCTTCATCGCCATTGGAAAGCGCCTTAACATTTTCAAGTCGAATCCCGGTGCGATGTCCATGAATATTAAATCCGTCATTTGCTGCGTGGCGGACCGTAATGTTGCGAACGATGATGTGCGAACAGGCGATCGAAACACAGTTGGTCAACTTTTCCGGAGGCAGGATAATCGCGGCAGAGCCGGGCGGCTTCGAAGCAGGCCAGCGGAAGTAGAGACATCCGGCCGCGGTGAAGCCCATTTCTCCCGGTGCCAGCTTGTCGGGCGCGAGGTAGATGACTTTATCAGCGTCACCGCCGGCTCTTTCCGCGGCATGGTCCCGCTTTACCCGGAGTGGCACCTCTTCGATAAACATACCGGCGCGCTGCACATCGGTCGCGGGAGGACGCTCCGGAATCGGTTCGGCGGATGTCCAGACATCCCCGTTCTTTTTCCAACTGCGTGACGTTACGTCGATCCCGAGATCGATAATCATACCTTCACCGTCGAATACGGCTGGCTTCTCCGGCGTGCCGCCTTTTTGCAACACCAGAGGTTCCCTGACGATTTCGTCGGCGTAAATCGAAGAGAAAAGCAAAAATACCACAGCCAGGGCTCCGGGAAACACGAAGGAAGGAACTGACTGCAATAAACGATTTTCGCCAATATTTTGAACTCTGAACATCGACGCTCTTTTTCCACGTCCGGGCGCTGCATTCAAGATCTTTGTCGAATTGATCGCGTATCGAATATTGCATTCTCAATGCCATCGCGCATGGTCACTGCCCATGAAAAAAAATGACGCCGGCAATGAGGCCGCGAATCAGCGCTGGATCAGCATTCTACTCACGATCCAGACACTGCTTTTCGCCGGCGCCTCTCTAAACCGACTCGCCCGGTTCTCAATGGGCCCGGTGGCGGATAATCAGTTTCTGCGCTGGCGGGATTTTAACAATCTGATGATATTCCCGCCCCTGACCGTATTGGTCGCATTCGGGTTTCGTGAAATTCTGTTTCGGAACGGAGGGAAGCGGAACTTGTTTGCCGATATGCTGTTTATCGTGGCGATCTATTTCCTCGGTGCCGGGTACGGCGTACATGAATTGGCTAATTATCTCAGCGTGCTCTTCAAAAACCGCAACGACATCGACCCGGTTTTACGGGAAATCATTCGCTTCAACGATGACGACTTCTCCCACTGGATCTTTTTCGCCGCATTCATCACTCTAAATGTAGTGATGCTGCTGTGGCAGGCAGCCAACCAGTTCCGAACCAAACTGTCCATCGTCGATACCATTCTTGTTATCGCCAATGCGGCGGTGCTTTCCGTTGCGATTTACCTCAACTTGAGCCGGGGCGAACTGGGATTTGATCTCGCCGTTCTGCTGGTCCCGGCCGCACTTGCACTGTTTCTCTGGACGAAAGACAAAAAGCAACCTGTCTATATCTACTACTTTTTCGGACTCTGGCCGGGATTGATCGCGGTAAGTATCTTGAAGATGTTTTGAATCGCAGAACTATGATTTCGTGAATCGCAGAAAATAGTTTTCTTTTAATTCCTCGATCTCGACTTCCTCTTTCAGGACAAACCCCGCTTCCAGAATTTCTTTTTGAAATACCGGTTTCCCTGCACGGACATGATTCACGACCCACTCGCGCGAGACTCCTTCGATTCGCTCAAAATCGATTACCACCAGGGAACCGCCGGGGCGCAACGCGGAGTAGATTGTAGGTAATGTGGTGTGAGGGAATTCGAAATGATGGTAGGTATCACAGACAAAAATCAGATCGACGGAATTCGGAGGTAGTGCGATTGAGTCCTGCGGGCAGAGCACGGTGGTAATATTTCCCCGCTGCTTTGCTTTGGCCTGCCGCTGAATGTGCTCCAGAAAACGGGCGTTGATATCCACCGCGTAGACCCAACCGTCCGCACCAACCTTGTCGGAAAATAGTTGCGTATAAAGCCCCGTCCCGGCACCGACGTCGGCAATCCGGTCTCCCGGCTTAATTTGGCAGGCCTCGAGAATCTTCAATCTCGCCGTAAAGATTTCCCGGCTCTCCGTTTCAAATTTGTTCAACCACTCCGTCACTTTGAGTTTCGGGTCCAGAAACTTTTCGTTGATGCCCGGTTTGACACTGCCTTCCTGCGCCGGAGCAAGAGAAGTACCAACAAGCGTTAAACATAGTATCCAGAACAAGCCTATTCGATTTTTCATTATCAGAACATAGCTGATCCAGCCTGAATGATTCAACACAGAATCACGGCGGATTCCACGCTTGGTTCCCGGTAACTTTTGGCGTCCTTTGACCTATGGCTTTTTCGATCCAATCTATCGAACTTTTTGTCCGCGAAATGCCACCGGACCGGATGCCTTTTACGGTGGGCAGTAATTTGTCCGCCAAAAAACGCAGACCCCGGGCTGTCTTTATCGTCCGGCTTCAACTCAGTGACGGTAAATCCGTAGTTACGGGTCGCTCCGGCGACAGGCCTTCGTTTGGCTGGCTCGATAAACGAACGGTTCGCACTCCGGATCAAAAGCTTACCGATTTGATCGCTCTGGTTCAGAAGGCCAGGGATATTTACCTGGATGAAGGATCAAAGTTCTCTTCCGCTTTCCAACTCTGGTATGACTGCCACGAAAAGATCACCGCTTTCGCAAAGGAAACCGATCATGAATCGCTCTCCGCCAGCTATGCCTCCGCGCTGTTTGAGCGCGCTGTTATTGATGCGGTGTGCCGGGCCGGTCAGGTTTCATTTTTTCATGCCGTCGGCAACGAAGTTCTCGGAATCCGGCCTGGCCTTGTTCACGA
This sequence comes from Verrucomicrobiales bacterium, assembly GCA_029213025.1. Classification (GTDB taxonomy): domain Bacteria; phylum Verrucomicrobiota; class Verrucomicrobiia; order Verrucomicrobiales; family DEV007; genus Arctic95D-9. The sequence goes on along the minus strand of JARGOZ010000020.1, from coordinate 47,423 downwards.
GGAATTACAAGATCTCGATATCGCCACGATTCTCCCAGGCCGTCAGCGCAATCGGTTTGCCATTCGTCACACTGTCGGTTTTGCCGATCCACTCACGGATCAGGACCTCGAAAAACGGATTGGCGACGGTGAACCGGAGACACTGGCCGAATATATTAAAACAGACGGCCTGCGTTTTTTCAAAGTAAAGATTTCCGGCAACCCTGTCGAAGATATCGCACGCCTCGAAAAGATCTGGCAGGTGGTTCAAAAGCAAGCCCGGCAACCCGCGATCACACTGGACGGAAACGAAGCGTACAAAGACATCGATGAATTTGATCACTTTGTCTCGGAGATGGAAAGTCAGCTCACCGGCCTTTTCCAACACACTCTTTTTATTGAACAACCCCTCACCCGGGCACTCACTCACGATCCGGGGACCGAAGCCACAATTCGGAAAATTTCCACTCGCAAGCCTCTCGTGATCGACGAGGCGGACGGGTTTGTCGATGCTTTCAAACAGGCGTTTTCCATCGGATACAGCGGCACTTCGCACAAGAACTGCAAAGGCGTATTCAAATCGATCCTGAACCGGGCGCTCACCTTTCGATTTCTCGAAACCACCGGCCGGGAAAGCTTTCTCAGCGGCGAAGATTTATCGAATATGTCAATCGTCCCACTACATCAGGATTTCGACACTCTCAGTGTACTCGACATCTCCCATTGCGAACGAAACGGACATCACTATGCCTACGGTATGTCACACCTCACAGAGGTAGAGAAATCGGAAATAGAGAAACATCATCAGGATTTGTATAGAAAGGAAAACAACGAATGGTTTCTGAACATACAGGACGGAGAAGTCGAATGCAGTTCGGTGTTCGGCCCCGGGTTTGGCGGCGCAACAATGCCCGACTGGGAATCCCTCACACCATTAGATGAATGGAAAGGGTAGAAAATCCAATACCAGGGATAAAGGAACCTCTGTAGAAACGAAAAGCCCGGGTCTCTCAACCCGGGCTTCGCTTTATATAGTTAAAAACAAATTCTGACTACGATTTTGCAACGACTTTTTTCTCCAGTTGCGGAGCGTCTGCGACATCGCTCTTTGGTCCAACCCGCCAGAATTTGGCGAGAGTTCCAGACCAGTCTTCCAGCAACTCAGCGGCTTTCTCACTCCCGGAAGCTTCGTGATGGCGCTTGATCAGTGCCTTCAGATCAATTGCTTCTTCGTGAGACTCGTTGAGACGGGTAATATCAACCATTTCCGGATTGTAGAGTTTCTCGAAGCGGTTTTCTTCATCCAGAATAAAAGCAACGCCGCCGCTCATTCCGGCTCCGAAGTTTTTCCCGGTAGGTCCGAGGACAACGACTTTTCCGTTGGTCATGTATTCGCAACCGTGGTCGCCGATTCCTTCGACGACAGCGGTTCCACCCGAATTCCTGACACAGAATCGTTCTCCACCGCGTCCGTTGGCGAAAAGAAATCCACCGGATGATCCATACATCACAGTATTACCGACAATCGAGTTTTCGCTGGCCTTGAAACTGCGATTTTCCGGAGGACGAATGACAATCTCACCGCCGCACATACCTTTACCGACATAGTCATTGGACTCACCGGTCAGGTCGAGACGAATGCCTCCGCAGAGGAAAGTACCAAAACTCTGACCGGCGCTGCCTTTCAGAGAAATGTCGATGGAGCCTTCCGCCAGGCCATCGTTACCATGTCGGTCGGCGACAAATCCGGCCAACTTGGTACCAATGTTCCGGTGGGTGTTTTTCACAGAATAGCTGAGAGAAATCCTGCCACTTTCTTCTATCGTTTTTCCGGCGTCCTCAATGATTTGATCGTCGAGAGGCGCCTCGTGGATTCCGTCGTTTCGGTCCTGCGTACAAATTCTCGGAATATCTTTGCCAAGCTGCTTGGCCGGGTCGGCAAGGATCTTCGAAAGGTCGATAAGATTTGCCTTCGGATGACCCGGAATTTCCTTCTGTCTGAGGTAGCTGACCTGACCAATCAGGTCATCAAGCTTCCTGACTCCGAGTGCAGCCATGTGCCTCCGGGTTTCCTCCGCCACAGCGTTGAAAAAGTTGACCACGTTTTCGACCTCGCCTTTGAACTTGGCGCGGAATTTCGGATCCTGAGTCGCGACACCGACCGGACAGGTATTGAGGTGACACTTGCGCACGTAAACACAGCCGATAGCGATCAACGCGATGGTTCCAAAATTGAATTCCTCGGCACCGAGCGCAGCAGCGTGGATGATGTCCAGTCCGTTGCGAAGACCACCGTCAGTCCGGAGAGTCACCTTGTTCCGCAATCCGTTCATCAATAGAACCTGCTGGGTTTCGGCCAGACCGATTTCCCAGGGAAGCCCGGCGTGCTTGATTGAGCTGGTCGGGGAGGCCCCGGTTCCGCCATCGTGACCGGAGATGAGAATCGTGTCTGCGTTAGCTTTGGCCACACCGGCAGCAATCGTTCCCACACCGGTTTCGGCGACGAGTTTGACAGTTACCTTGGCTCTCGGGTTCACTTCCTTCAGGTCGTGAATGAGCTGGGCCAGATCTTCGATCGAATAAATATCGTGGTGAGGTGGGGGCGAAATCAGCGTTACCCCTGGCTGAGTTTTTCTGAGCCGGGCGATGATGCCGTTCACCTTGTGACCGGGAAGCTGTCCGCCTTCTCCGGGCTTGGCTCCCTGCGCCATTTTGATCTCAATCTCCTCTGCGGACAGAAGATATTTGGTATCGACACCGAAACGCCCTGAAGCGACCTGCTTGATCTTGGAGTTCGCCCAGTCGCCGTTTTCGTAAGGCACAAATCTTTTCGGATCTTCGCCGCCCTCACCCGAGTCGGACTTTCCGCCGATCCGGTTCATCGCTATGGCGAGCACTTCGTGAGCTTCCGGGCTGATCGCGCCCAGAGACATCGCAGCTGTGGTAAACCGGCGGCGCACATTTTCAATCGGCTCAACTTCCTCAATCGGAATGGGTCCGTTTCCGTTGGGAACGAGTTCAAAAAGATCGTGCAGTGCGTGAGGACGGTTTTCCTTCGCGGCTGCCAGATACTTTTCGTAGTCAGCCGGATCGTTGGACTTCACAAAGGTATGGAAATTTTTGATCACCGGACCGTTTACGGCATGAATTTCGCCGGCCTTGCGGTGACGAAGGTAACCGGGATCGTCGAGACTGAGAGTCGCCTGCCCTTCCGGAACCGGAGAGCCAAAAGCAGCGGAGTGACGGGAAATCGTTTCCGCACCGATCTCATAAAAGCCAATGCCGGAAATCTGGGAAGGAGATCCTTTGAAACATTTTTCGATCACCTTTGCGTTTATTCCAACTGCTTCAAAAATCTGCGCGCCCTGATAACTGTTCAGGATCGAGATACCCATCTTGGACATGATCTTGAGCACGCCTTTCTCCAGCATTTTGTGGAAATTGATGAGTCCTTTTTCGACGGGCACATCGTCGAATTGATTTTTTGGATTCCGCTCGATCAGATTGCGAACTGTCTCATGGGCGAGATAAGGACAAATGGCAGTAGCACCGAAGCCGATTAAGCTGGCCATCTGGTGCGTATCGCGTGCCTCCCCGGTTTCGAGCACAATCGAAGTTCTCATCCGCTTTTTGGCCAGATTTAAATGATGATGCACAGCGCCGGCAGCCATCAGAGCCGGGATTGCCACACGCTGATGATCGATAGCGCGATCAGACAAAATCAAAATACTGGTTCCCGAGTCGATCGCCTTTTCCGCCTCGACACACAGCCGGTCGATGGCCGGCTCCAGACCTTCCGCGCCTTCGCTGACCGCCCAGGTGGTATCGAGAGTGGTGCAGGTAAAATCTTCAAGCTTCTTCAGCTCCTCCAGCTGATGCCGGAAAAGGAAGGGAGACTCAAGGTGGACGACTTTCGCGTTTTCCGGATCTTCTTCGAGCAGGTTCCGCTCAGGCCCGAGGTCGGCTTCAACCGACATCACGAGATGTTCCCGAATCGGATCAATCGGCGGGTTGGTGACCTGCGCGAACAGTTGCTTAAAGTAGGTGTAAAGAAGTTTAGGCTTGTGTGAAAGCACAGAAAGAGCCGCATCATCACCCATCGAATAAATCGCCTCGTTACCGGTTTTTACTGCCGGAACCAGGCAATAATCGAGCTCTTCTTTATTGAAATCGTGAGCGATCTGCTGCTGGGAAAGAGTCAGAGGATCAAATCCTTCACCTTCTGTCTCCGGTTTGGGGCTGACAACAGAATCGAACTCCACCCGGTTGTCTCTCAACCACTCCCCGTACGGTTTGCTCGAAGCGAGTTCCTTTTTGATTTCGTCGTTAAATTTCACCTTCCCGGTTTCGGTGTCGACAACGATCATTTCGCCGGGGGCGAGGCGACCCTTTTTCTCGATTTTGTCATCGGGAAGATAGCAGGTTCCCACTTCCGACCCGAGACTGAAAATTCCGTCTGTGGTAATTTTGTAACGTGCCGGACGCAGGCCGTTCCGGTCGAGACAGGCTGCCACAGTTTTCCCGTCGCTAAAGGCAAGCGCAGCCGGACCATCCCACGGTTCGCAGAAACAGCTGTGGTATTTGTAAAAATCGACAACCTCGGGCGGGGTAAATGGATCGATTCTCCAGGCAGGCGGAACCAGCATCGCCATAGCGTGCGGAACGCTGCGACCGGAGAGGACGAGAATTTCGAGAGCCGAATCGAGACTCGCAGAATCGGAGCCATCCGGGTCGATGACATTTTCCAGCTGGACCAGTTCGTCCTTCCAAATTTCGCTTTTGAACTGTCCAATCCGCGAATTGAGCCAGTTCCGGTTTCCTCTCAGAGTGTTGATTTCGCCATTGTGGCACAGCATCCGAAACGGCTGGGAAAGTGCCCAGGTCGGGAAAGTGTTCGTAGAGAAACGCTGGTGATAGAGACAAACAGCGGTTTCGTAGTCTTCGTTTTTCAGATCCTGGTAAAATTCTTCCAGAGCTGTGGCCACGAGAAAGCCTTTGTAACTGATGAGCCGATGGCTGAGCGAAGGAATGTAGAAATCTTCGATCCCTTCCTCGTCGGCCTGACGTTCGATCTGTCTTCTCGCCAGAAAAAGCTTCCGTTCAAAATCATCGTCGCAGCTCATTCCTTCCGGACGCTTGATCAGAAGCTGCTCAATCACCGGCATCGTATCGATACCGAGTTGTCCGAGAGCCGACACATTGGTAGGCACCGTGCGCCACGCCACGGACGCCATTCCCCGTTCGCGAAGTGCTGTTTCGACAATTGTTTTCGCTTTTGCGTTTTCCTGAGGAAGAAAGAACACCCCGACAGCGAGTTGCTTCGGGTCTGTTAACGAAGGATCCTGTTTTTGTGCTTCCGGAAGAAGGATCTTATAGGGCAAATTGGTCGTCACACCGGCTCCGTCCCCGGTTTTTCCATCGGCGTTAACCGCACCCCGGTGGGTGACATTGCTGACCGAATCGAGACCGAGCCTAAGCACCCGATGGCTTGGCTTCCCTTTAATATCAGCTACAACACCAACACCGCAGGCGTCACGTTCCAACTCACGCTGGTGGAGAGTGTTACTAACTTCAGGAATCTCAACGTATTTACTCATAAACTTTCTGTAATTTCACGCGCCGCTCAGGTCGGTTCCACCGTTTCATACGCGCGTCTCCCACTTCCGGAGATGGCAAAGCAGCCCAGGAAAAGCCCCCCTTCGATGCCGGGAAGGGGACTTTACGCATGAACTGCTGTCGGTCAACTGCTGCTGAAAGCAGGTTTTGGTCCAAACTGTTACACTCTAATTTAGGGTAATAACCCGATGCAGGAAATTGAAATTTTTCACCGCTGACAGTCAGGGCCCAGACAACTCCTCCCGCCTCAAAACTCTCCCGCCCTTCCCCGCGGCACCGGACTCCGGTTCAAATGCTCTAATAAGAGAGTTTTTATCTAAAAAACCTCTTACCACAAACCTGTTACACGACAATTCACAGCAAATTCGCCGGTTTCGATAAAACTCGACTTCAGCTAACTCCGGCATCCTCGAAATCTTCCATATCCGAAAGATCCGGCACTTGAAGACTCGCCACAAACTTCCCGTTTTTGAGAAAATATGCGGTTTTCGCCTCGATCAGCTCCGCGTATTTCTCCACCAGCGAAAGGCCCAAACCGAAATTATCCTGATCGGTATGAGAAGAGTCTTTCTGCCAGAAAGGCTCCGAGATCCGCTGCAAATCGGCTGATTCGAGGTCGTTTCCCGGGGTATTTCGGAAGTTTGCCAATATGGAAGATCGAATCAAACGGGGATGGTTTTGGGGCAGAGAAGCCTTCAAAGAATCCTGGCCAGCACTACACACTGGAATTTCTACACTATCCCTTCCGGCCTCAGATTGCCACCAGGAGGGCGCAACCTCGATAAACAAGGCCGATTTGTTGGCGGGTTCAGATAGTGAGTCAGGAGTGCATTTGCTTTTTCGTCGCTGCTCTCTTTTAGTCGATTAATCAAATCGATCAGGCGCGCCCTCGATTCGGTGAGAACGGGAGCATCCAATTGACATGCCGACACTAATTCTTCGCCCTTGTCTGAAAGAAAGTGAATCCGGCCATCTGTGTCGACTTCCAAGTGGGAGGCCATAGCTTCAACGAAAGGATCAAGCTCTACCGTTATATCTGACTTTATAGAATTACAGCGGCAGCATGCATACACCAAATTGTTGTAGTCGAGTATCAGTTCCGGGGATGATGTCCTGGATTTAACATGTTCGACGCTAAAGGCTGAATCTCCATTCGCATACCAACGCTCTCTCCACAGACAATACACACACCGAAAACCAAATTCATCTCTCAGCCAGGGTTTAAACGACTTTGGATTGGTATACCCCAATGGACCGTGGCGACGGACGAGTGGAGATTTCGGATACTGAAAGATGAATTCACTCAAAGACACTTATCTCCTTATGAATTCAAGATCGCCTCGACTTCCTTCTCCATTCGCTCAACTTCATCACGCCTTTCAAGATCAAGCTGTTCAAGCTTTTGATCCGCCTCCAGTTGAAGCTGGTCTAATTCCTCCCGCTCTGCGCTGCTCAAATTCTTTTTCCGGAGCAGTTCCTCCCGGCGTATATTTGGGGCATGCTGTTCAGTTGAAAGCGCCCTGGCAACTAATTGGGCAGCCAAATCTTCAACCTCAACCCCTTTGCGGATCGCCTCTAATTCGAGGGATTTTTGAGTCTCGGAATCCAAATCGATTTTCAACGTCATACCAGAAGATTATACCACCTCTTTACTGACTGACAGGAAATTGCTTTTTCAAGGCCTAAAACAGGGCTGCGGCCAATCCCGTGGTTGGATGGGTTTCAGGGGAAGGAAGGGTGATTTTTGATCTAAATGCCGGTTGCATCCACAAATCAGTAGACCTCGGCATGGAAAGCCAAGGGTTCCCGGAAAATTCTCTCTCCGGGATGAACCAGCACCTTCTTCCAAGCGTCGCCAACTCACAGCAAATTTGCCGGTTTCGATAAAACTCGACTTCAGCTAACTCCGGCATCCTCGAAATCTTCCATATCCGAAAGATCCGGCACTTGAAGACTCGCCACAAACTTCCCGTTTTTGAGAAAATATGCGGTTTTCGCCTCGATCAGCTCCGCGTATTTCTCCACCAGCGAAAGGCCCAAACCGAAATTATCCTGATCGGTATGAGAAGAGTCTTTCTGCCAGAAAGGCTCCGAGATCCGCTGCAAATCGGCTGATTCGAGGTCGTTTTCCGGGGTATTCGTGATCTCAAAATGAAAACCGCCATCTTCCTTATTCTCGAGTTTGCAGATGATCGGAGTTCCGCTGCGGGAGTGACGAATCGCATTGGAAACGAGATTTTGAAATATCGCTTTGAGTAGAATTTCGTCGGTGTCGATCTCCCGAAGTTCCGGTTTTCTGCGGTCGCGAATTTCGATACCCTCACCCGCCGCCTCCTGCAGCGCCAGAACATCCTGAAGAACGGAGCAGGGATCCACCTTCGCCACCGAGACCAGCGCCCGGCCCGACTCAGCCTGGTGAATCGATGAGATCACTTCGATGAGCCGGTTCATGTGCTGACAAATTTCATTGGCGTCGGAATAAACTTCTTCCGGTGACTCCTCGGGCTCATCCAGTTTCAAATCCTCGACCGCATTGCCGAGCAGAGCCGCCAACTCGGTGAGCGGAGTCCGGATTTCGTGACCGATATTGGCCGAAAAACTTCGTTCCCTTATGAAAGCGGTTTCCAGCCGGTCGAGCAAGGTATTGAACTGACCGACCAATGGACTCAGCTCCACCGGTACTTCATCGACTGGCAGCCTCAATGAAAGTTGATCGGGCTGGATTGTATTGGTGAGATCAACGAGGTCCTCGACCGGTCGGTAACTCTTTTCCACCTGGTATCGAACGATAAAGTACACCGCCGCTCCCAGCACCACTCCGGTACTGAGTAGGGTGAAAGCCAGAATCCGCAGTGTGAGTCGCTCATCACCCACCGGTATTGCGACCGACAAATGCACCGGCGGAGGCGGTGAAGACTGAGGCGGAGGCGGCATGTTTCGAAATTCGTGAGCCCGCCGCCGGTGGGTTTTGGGTCGAAAAGAGAGAAAACCAACCCGGCCCGGTCGCCCGTCGGGCAGGGTCATATTTTCGACAGGGATTGTTCTTTCCTGAACAATGCGAAAAGGAAGAGTGCTGCCTTTCAAAGCGGCTGAGGTTTTGAGCGGTTCTCCTTTGTTGTTAAACAGCTGTCCATACTCCCAGTCGAAAAAGTCGTGAAATACCATTCCCGGCCCGAAATCACGACCCGGCATATCTTCCGGAAAAACCCGGGTGTCTTCCGCGAAATTCCGCAGTTTCTGGCGAAGCAGCTCATTCGTTCTCCGCTCGATCGCTTCCTGCACGATGAAGAAAATTACCAGTGATCCCGCCGCGTACAATAACACCAGCGATCTGAAAAGTGACCGCAGCAGTTCCTGGCGAATCGAGGGCGGATTCTTCACAGGCTTGCAGGTTGTGAGTCTTCGCTTTCGATCAGATAACCGCGCCTCGGTATTGTGCGGATATTGGCATCGCTTCCGGCCTCGCTGAGTTTTTTCCGCGCGGTACAGATCGCCACATCAATCGCATTGCTCTTCAAATCAGCCGCCTGATCGTAGACGTGCTCGAGAATCTCGGAACGGGAAACCACACTGCCTGAACGGCACACCAGATATTGCAGGATTTCAAACTCCCTCGGGCGCAGGGAAATTTCCTTGTTATCCACAAAAACACGCTGGGCATTGAGGTCGACGGATAATTTGCCGATCTCGACATGGTTACCGTTCAGACCATACCTGCGCCGGTTCAAAGCGTGGATCCGGGCGATGAGTTCTTCGAGCTGAAACGGTTTTACCAAATAATCATCCGCTCCCAGATTCAGCCCCTGAACCCGGTCGGCGGTAGTCACTCGCGCAGAAAGCATCAGCACCGCCGAATCAATCTCGGCCTTGCGAACCTGGGCGAGGATCGTGAGACCATCCACTTTGGGCAGCATCACATCGAGAATCATCACATCGTAGGCTCCGGTCAGAGCGAGGTTCAGGCCCTCCTCCCCGTCTGCAGCCGTATCGACAGCAAAACCGGCCCGCTTTAGGGCGGAAGTCACATTCTTCCTCAGCAACTGAGAGTCTTCCACGTAGAGTATTCGCATTGTACATCAGACGACGTTTCGCCTCTTTCTATTACCAACTTAATCGCTCCGGATTAGAGAAACATTAAATCTGCAAATTTATTTCTTTTCCATTTCCAGCATTAGAAAGAGTAATTTCAGGATTCCCCGGCTTATTTACGCCCTTTAAAAAACCGCATTACAAGCTAGTTTTCAGACAGTTACAATAGAATGCAAAATATTCTCCCTGACCTTCGCAACCGGTTTAGGCAGGAATATTGCCGATTAACGAATCATTAACGTTTCCGGTGAAGTGCTCTTCACAGTGAAACATTTCCGGGTTTCGACAGTCTATTCCTGCATACAACAAATCGATCCTGAAAAAAGGATCACTAGACAAACAACATCCAAAAGAACAAAAATGAAAATAAGAAAATTCGCCCTCCCACTCTCTGTAGTCGCTGCCGTAGCCATACCGGTCGGCGCGATCATCGCCCAGGAAAAAGACGAAGCCAAACCGGACAGCTGTCCCACCTGCAAAGTCGGAGATAAAAAAGGCCCCGATGCAGCAGCACGCTTCGCTGATCTCGACGCAGATAAAGACGGAAAAATTACTGAAGCCGAATTGATCCAGGCCCATCAAAAACGAGTCGAAGAATTTGCCAAAAAGCACTTCGTCGGCATGGACCTCGATGAAAACGGATTTGTGACCGAGACGGAAATGAAAATAGTTTCCAGCCGGTTCTCATCTCATCGCGGACCGCGCGGCATGCACTCCTCACATGACAAATCACGGGGCGGACACGATGCACGCCGGGGAGAACAGCGGGGCGGACACGCTTTCCACGGCAGACCCGGTGGAGATAGAGGCGACCGTCGCGGAGGTCCTCAATTCCACGGCAGACCTGACGGAGCCAAAGACATCCATCGTGGTGGGCACGCTTTCCACGGCAGACCTGACGGAAACAAAGACTTCCATCGTGGTGGGCACGCTTTCCACGGTAGGCCTGACGGAAACAGAGACGCCCGCCGTGGCCCGGCCCCTATGGGAAAACGCGGTGAATGCACCGAGTGCAAGACCGGTGAGAGCAAGACCGGTGAGAGCAAGACAGCCGATTGCGAATGCAAAGACTGCAAGTGCGAAGACTGCAAATGCGGAACCAAAGAAGGCAAAAAAGACAAGCCGGCTCCAAAAGCCGCCAAGCCCAAAGCCGCTCCTGAAAAAGTGACACCCGCACCGGCACCGGCTTCAACTCCGGCTCCTGAAAAGGCTGACACTCCGGAATCTATCTAATCCAACAACAACCCGACCCTCCCTCTACCGCTCCAAAGTTTCTACTTTGGGGCGGTATTTTTTTCAGTAACCGAAGAACTTTGTTTTGAAATAGTTCTTAGCCTTGAAATCAGGTCGTTCCCGGAAATGCCACATAGAGTCATTGGCATCGATAACGGTGATATCCGTTTCCGTAGTAATACACATTTGGAACTTCGCTTTCGTCTTTTTCGAAGATCCCGCCGTTATAGAATAATACACCCATCCCTCACCGGGCGATCCTCCTGACCATTCCAAATCAAAACTGCCGAATTTCACACCGGTAGCATCGGTCACAATACCGGTGGAAACCGCCGGATCGGAAACCGGAAAGGTTCCAACCCCGTCCGCCCGGTAGAACCACTGGTAATCGGTATTCTCTTTTGGTGAAAAGGACTGGTTCTTCAGGATAAATGCCCCGGAATGTTTACCGTTTTTCAAAAGCACAATATCACCGTCGTGCACCAGGACCTCGTGAGCGCTCGACTGCCCGACGCGAAAATCGCAGCCCGTCAATGTGAGCAAAAAGACAAATAACACGGTTTTAAATTTCATAACAGATCCTCGTATCGAACTGCAACTTCACCGGTCCACGGAAGCCACAGCCGCCTAGCTATATAGAATCATATTCAATTTGTCACCTAATTACCCATTCAACAGGGTACACCTCAACGTTTCATAATTGCCTTTCAAAGTAGGATGGATTGCCTAATCCGTCCGGTGAATTCGAGGGGCGAGAATTCACCACCAGTGCCTTAGCCGATGCATTGGCTGTTAGGCTTCGCGGATGAATTCTTGTTCCGCAAATTCATCCGGACCGGGTGCCGCGCACGGATTAGGCAATCCATCCTACGACGCCCCGCGATCCGTATGCTCACTTTCCACCTGAAGCTCCAATACAAACTTTCCGAAGGAGCCAACAGCGGAATTTTCTATCGCTCCGATCCAACCAACCCAGTGCAGAATGGATTCGAGATTCAACCTATGGACAACGAAGGATTCCAGAAAACCCACGGTATAAAAGATGCCCGCAAGCTAAATGGTTCCTTTTACGACGGTAAAGCTCCATCCTCCAATCCCGCTAAACCTGTCGGCGAATGGAATGATTTCGAACTGGAATGTGTCGGTCCCAGGATCAAAGTTACCATTAACAAAGTCCAGGTAATTGATGTCAATGTAGACAATTGGGACACCGCAGGGAAAAATCCTGACGGAACCACAGACAATTTAAAGCCGCCCTCAAAGATCTGCCCCGCAAAGGTCACATTGGCTTACAGAATCATGGTCAGGAAGTCTGGTTCCGCGAAATTTCGATTCTTCCCAAATAGAGCCCGCATCGCGGTGTTCTCTTTCTGAGAAAATTCTGTTTCGAACGTTTACATAGCATGACACGTCGAAACAGTTTCAGAAAATTGCGGACCGGAGCGATGGTTGCTCTCGGATTTATCTGGGGAACCTGCGTTCAAATTTATGGTGCCGTCAGCCGGTGGAGCTGGCGCGGTTACCCGAATGAGAACGCCCTTCGGCACCATCTCAAAACCAGCGACAACCACCCCTATATCAACCCCGAAGAAGTAGATCACATGTCCTTTGAGCAACTCATCGCCTATCACGAACAGGATCACGAAAGGCGCAAAGATAAACCGAGATGGTACCGCGCCCGCCACGTGCCGGGCACGTCACATCATCGGAATAAGTCGTAGGGCTTCCTGGTTATATCTTAAACGGATAGATTAGCGGCCCCGTGCCCGGAAAATATTTCCACCCCTCTGCCACCCCTCCGGGGTGGTAAGGGCCAGTCTGCGTGTCGGCATAAATGGTCGAAAAGGAATCAGGCCTTCGATCGGTAGTGATATCGGTAGTGGCGATCTGGAGATCACCACTACCCGAAATCGGACCCACGGACCTGTTCCTTCTTCCGGCGCGACGTAAGATGCGCGGCGTTTCCGGGCCTGATACCTCTATTTTCAACATTGCAGATTCATATCGACCTTCTGTCCGGAAAAACCTTTACATCAAACAAACAGAAATTCGCTATTCAACTATCTGTTTGCCCTCGTTTTTTTTACGTGTTCTTCTTTTGGATTGCAGTGCGCGTCAAGAAACAGTCTTGCCTCGCTTCTTAATATGTCAGGATACGTCGAAGCGTTCAACCCTTCGAATCGTTCCATTAAGGGCGGGTATCCCTCCTCAATCAAGCTGAGAGAATCCTCCAAATACATGAATGGCTCGAAGATCTGTGCATCCCCAATCCCGTAGTTCACCTCCTGCCAGATACTGTAGAGAACCTGGTGCCCTTTTCGTAGAGCGATAATTTCCTCAAGGATCTCCTCACAGATGATACAAGCGTAATCCTGGTACGCTGTTCGCTCTGAAGGCAGGTCCAAACCGAGTTCTTCCAGCGTCCTTAGGAAATCGCCACGAAAATCTTGCAAGTCTGCCTCCGCTTGTGATTCGGTGTAACCAGCGAGCAATCGAAGATGTGGAGAATCACACCCATCGATGAGAATAGCAGTAGCCCAGTCGATCACCTCCTTCGACGTCGCACCCCCTAACACGTATGCCGTCAGAAGCCTCTTTGTGTCTGGCCTTGGACATTTCATTTTGAGCGGCTCAGGGCAGGAATACCAGTTACCCGGCACTCCTCGCAGATCCCATTGTGCGATTCCCCCGCCCCAGGCTCCTCAGTGATTCGCGAACATAACCGGTTTTCGTTCATTCCGTTTACTTTTTCTTTCATTGCCTGGTAGATCAATCAAATAATAGCGGCAGCAGGTTGCCTTGAGCATCACTGGCGTAAAAGCGATCAACAACTATCTGCCCGCCCCTTTTTCACGCCTGTGATAGACTTAATCTCGAGCAGGAACGGGGCTCACCTTAATTTCAACCACACGCCCAATATAGTTACTGCCCAAACCAGGAAGCCTGTCAGCGATACTAAATCAGGATGGAGAATCCTTCTTCCATCACTCAGGTTAGCCCACAATCCAAAGGATAATGATGAACGTCTGCCTTTTCGCCAATATGGAGATTTAGCAGCGATCGGAAGGCTTCCAATTGAAATCAAAAACAGGAAAACGAACCCTGTGACGTAGAACACCACCCGGAATAGAATCTCTAGAAAAATTTCCAGGAGAATCCTGGCGAAGAACTTTAGAATAGCGCCTGAAATCTCATCCATCTCTTATACACCTATCGCTTGAGAGAACCATCCGGCTGGCGGCCAAGCGTTGAAGTAAACATACCCGCACATAGAGAGGCCATCAGTAAATACCTCTTCATTTCCTATATATGACTGCGTGCACACCGGGTAGCAGCACAATTTCGTATCTTTGCTATCGCTACAAAGTCGACGTTCCCTCTTCTTTCTTTATTTCCGGACCTGAACGGAACGGCGTCTTCGCCATACCTATCAAAGTCTGGTTTTCTTCGGCATCAAATTCATCGAGCCCGAAGTGGATCTCTTTCATTTCAGGACGCAACCGGAAGGAACCAAAGATCCGGTCCCACCAGGAAAACAGGGAGGTGTAGTTGGAATCGGTATCTACCTGAAGGCGGGAGTGGTGCACCTTGTGCATCGCAGGCGTAACTGTGACCAGACGCAGTACGCGGTCGAGCCACGGCGGCACGGCTATATTCGCGTGATGAAACTGCACTACAGCAAACATCACCACTTCGTAAAAGGCGAGTTGCCAAAGCTGAGCCCCGATCAATATCAATACCGGCACACGGAGCAGTGAAGACAGGATAATTTCACCGAAATGAAAGCGGTTCGCGGTGGTCACATCCATTTCCGGATCGGCATGATGAACCCGGTGAAACCGCCACAGAAACGGAATTCGATGATTCATGCGGTGCCACCAGTAGGTCCAGAAATCGAGCAACAAAACCGCGACAGCCAGTTCGATACCCGCCGGCCATGAAACCCGGTGCAATAACCCGATGCTGTGCGCCCCGGACCAGTCCACCGCCCATTTCCAAAAAATCACAAAGCCGAGCGAAGTCATCAATCCGTTGACGATGCCGAGCAGAGTATTGCGGAAACCGTGCCTGACGCGTTCCCTGCCTTTCCCCCGAAAGAAGGGAAAAAAGGGCTGAAAACTTTCCCAGGCGAGAAGGACGAGCAGTGTGCCGATTGCGATCCACGCGGAATATTCTTCGAGGCTTTCCATCCCGTCACCTATCGGCCCCGCAAAACCGCCGGGCAAGAAACATTCCCGCCAGCATGAGAGGCACGGACACAAGTACCTCAGTTCGCACTGCAGCAAGGTTCGCCACGGCCGGGCCCGGACAAAACCCGCTAGCTAAGCCCGTCCCCAACCGATGCCAAAGATGGCGGAGCCGATCGCCATGCGTTTCGAAAACGGATCAGCGGAAATGTCGGGCAACGGGGCCGGGCACAGTATTCATCGTGCAGGAGAATAGCCCGTTTGCCGGGATTTTCTACGAACATCAAATCGCCAAACCGCCAGCCCTGTCAGCAAAAGCGCGGCGACCTGATAGCCGGAAAACGTTGCCCCGATCCATTTAGGCGTGTCTCGCGCAAATTCGTGAACAAAGCGGAACAGCCCGTAAGCGATCAGATAAATATGAAAAAGCTGACCACTCAAAGACGGGAATTTCCGCAGCTGAAACAGCACGGCGAGAGCCAGCAGATTAAAAAGTAATTCCACTGCCGCAGCGGGCCACCGCGCACTCATGGCATACCACGTATCCGGCGGACACGCTTTCCCGAGGCAACAGCCATGTTGCAAACAACCGACCCGGCCAAAGGCAATCGCCAGAGGAACCATGAAGGCAAACCAGTCACCGGTCGGTTTGCGATAGCCGATCAGCGATTTCGTAAACTCCACCCCGCCATAGCCACCCAGCAACGCACCGATAATCGTTTTGCCAAAACCGAGCTGAATCCAAAAATCCGGTTCACCTATCTTCATCCAACCCTCGGCCAGGAAGTAGACAGCCTTTGCGCCAATGAAAGCACCGAGCATTCCGCCGATAAATATACCAAAAAGTGTCGGGTCGCTGTTTTTCCAGCGCCTATGCCACAGGATCGCCCCGGCCAGTATACCCACCAGCATAATCAGGCCGTAGAGACTCGGTTCGGCTTTGACGAAATTCATCCCCGCTGATAAACCGCTGCGCCTCCATTCAAATAGTAGCGGCAAAAGGAATCGAGAGCTCCGTCCGGACGAATCACATGGGTGCAACAGCGATCAATCCGGTCCTGATCCCAATGATCGGCATCCATAAACGGCTTGATGAAAAGGCGAAAGGTAGAGCTTTCATCCATTTCCAGCTCATGCAGCAGAGCGCCGAGCGGTTCCGATTCGCAACCGCACTGTTCGAGATCTTCCAACCGGTAGCGAACCCGGTCGCCGATAAATCCCTGCAGTGTTTGAAAGTCGACAAAATCACTGATCGAGCGAACTTCGCCGTCCATTTTCAGCAGGTAACCGATCGTCGCACAATTTGGATCACCACACGGCAGAGGAGTAAAATCATCAAACGAAACTTTCCCCGCCGCCTGCTCCACCAGGCCGAGTATGATATCCGCCGTATTCAGCGAGCCGGCCACATTCGCCCGCCCGGTGCCGAACATGGGCTGAAAACTGACCCCGCGACAGTGATCATACCCGAGGCCCAAAGCTACCGTATCCCAAAGTTGATCGAGATTTTCCGGAATCACCGTCATCGCGAGAGTGAGCGGAATGCCCAACTCCCCGGCCCGCTCGACTGCTTTCTTTTTTAACTCGCGCAGATCACCACCCCGCAGGATTTCGCCGCCGCCCTGCCCCGGCCCGTCGAACTGGAGATAGAACTGAAAGTGGCCGTAATCCATATGCTCCTTCAGCGCTGCGCCGAAAGCCGGCTCCTTCGCGAGGCGCACTCCGTTCGAGTTGACCAGCACATAGTCGATTCCCGGATTTTGGTGGCACCATTTCAGCAGTTTGAAAAAATCAGGATGAAGTGTCGGTTCGCCGCCCGAGAGCTGCAGAATCTCGATCTCTCCCTTGCGGTCAATCACGCCCTGAATTCGCTCAGTGATATCCTCCAGCGGATAACACCGGATCTTATCGCCCGTTCCCACCGGCGAATCTGCGAAACAGGTTGGACAGGCCAGATTGCAGGAATCGACAATTTCGATCAGTGCGAGACAGGTTGACAGAGTATCAAAAGGATCACGGTCTTTCGGCGGCAGCTGGATCGTCGCATTTCGCCCAAGGAAACCGATCCGGTCACCCGCTGCAGGAGCCGCGCAACCACAGCCAGCCCCACATGAAGACTCCCCCGCCCCTTTGGAAAGATAATAGAACCGGGCGTCCGAACTGATCAACGTCTCCGACGCACCGTGTTTCGGACAGCTTTTACAAAGATATATCTTTTCCTTGCCGCTCTCCGCCACCGATACGACCCGGGCCGGTACCGAATCCCGGCACACAGGACAGATACTGGTAGTTGACTTCAGAGTCGTTCCGACCGCTTCCATACCCAACTAGAAGCCGCGGTAAACAGCCTGGTGGCAACCGTTAAATAAAAACGCCACTACATATCCGACACAGACCAGAGTGGCGATAAATCCATAGAAAAAACCGCTTTTGTCCGGCTTCACTTTCTTCAGATAATCGAATACATATTTTCCAGACAGAACCCCGCCCGCAACCAGGATGGCAATCGCCACCCAGAGAGTGGCCGGTTTACTACCGAGAGAATCCGGCACAAGAAACAGCGAGATCTGCACAACCAGCGCCGGTATCAAAGCGATCAGTGTCTTTTTCATAGTATCAATGCAAAACGCCCAGGTAGGAGAGGAGTTTTCCAGTAAAGAAAAAAGTCGTCACGTAGGCAACCAAAATCGCTGCAAAGAGCACGCCCACAAACAAGGAACTCCGATCCGGCCGACGCATCAAAATCCGCCCGGTAACGCAGGAAGCCGCCACAGCTCCGCCGAAAACCAACAGACCTACCACGAGCAGAAACCAAACACCCCGGTTTGCCTCGACGTCTCTGACAAGGAAAGCTACGCAAAAGGCAGCTACCGCCGGCACCAGAGCTGAAACCGATTGTAAGTTACTCGTCATGTTGCGACTAAACCGTTACCTACAGGTAATCGCTATTTCAAGAGAATTCGTGAAATTATGATTTCTCCAAACGATGCAGGCTACAACTTCCGATTCAATAGTGTACAATCCTGGATTCAACAGGGTACAGTCGAATGCCGCTAACATTTGGCCGGAAGCGTGATGCGGACACTCCTGTTCGCAACAAAAAAACCGGGATATCAAGAGACATCCCGGCCAGGCACCTGGTGCTGATTTTCGACCCGCTTCGGATTATAGTGCCGTCAGGGTCACTAAGACCGATTTACTGGGTCCACTTACGATCTGTCCAGTCCAAACAACCTTGCCCCGGTGGTCGGTTGATTTATTTAGTATATAGTGATTGCCGACAGCATCAGAGAAGGTGAGCTGACCGGACACTCCGTTTTGACCGGCGAATGTGGTTCTTTTCGAGGATGTGGTTAGGGAGCCTTCGATACGACCGTTACCATTGATATTATGCCAATGAATGGTGCCAGAGCCGAATCCCTCCCCGTTGTTATAGCTTGCCGTATAATGCCGGGTCACCATATTACTGGCTTTCACCGCCTTGAATGTGTCATCGGCTATGAGAAAAACGCTGTCATTATCTGTCCACCCGAAACCGTGGTGGGTTTTCTGATTGTGTAGATGCTGGGTTGCTCCGTTGGCAAAGCGGATAGAGAGATACCCGGGGCGGGAGTTTTTTCCTGTGAAGCTCAAATCCCCACCTGCGAAATGCCAGGTGCCGGATACATCACCAAGACCGTTGATGTTATTCCACTTGATTGAGACACGGGTATTGTCACTGAGAGCATTTTTGTAATGGCGCACAGTTTGTGACTGGGCACTGGATGTAAAAGCGAGGATGATAATACCAAGCGTGAGAAGAGAAGCTGATTTACGGATCATAAGGCGTTCTATTTGTTGGCTCTATTCAGAAAGTCGCTGCATTTGCGATGTCATGCGATCCCGGAAATGAGTCGATTTTATATTTATGGAATCGCACAGTTTGTGCTTTTCCGTTCAGTCTATTTGGTTGAGGTTCGGTTCAATTTGGAGGCAGAGGAGAAGTAAATACGATTGAGATGCGTGGTATCCATAATGTAATGATTTTTGTAATTGATTTTCGGTTCCCGCAGCTCCTGCAGGTAAGGGGTTGACGGACCCGGTCTGCCCTTATTCATCACTTTTAGATTTTATTAGAAGAAAATTTCTCCCCACCCCTGCCTGGTTCGATTACCGCCTTTGAAATGCCGTAACAGCTAGCCAGGAGCTGTTCCCATCCGCCAAAAAACAATCGGTGAACCTTTTTTGGAATTCTCACCGCAGCAGCAATTGGGTTCATTACCCGCTTCGGTGTCTTTTTTATAAGGCAACGCGCACATTGGTACAGTCCCACTTTTTTTCTTGCCGTTATATCCGACATGTGTAATCATATTCCTACAACTGTAGGTTATGGCAGCGAATCCGAAAATATCGAATGCAGAATGGGAGGTGATGGTGGTGCTGTGGGATGCCGCCGAACCGCTGGGGCTCTCGGAAATTATTGAAAATCTATCCGAAGGTCAATCGCGTAATCCGAAGACAATTAATACGTATCTTTCCAGATTGACGGCCAAAGATGTGGTTTCGATCCGCAAAGTAGGCCGCACCAATCTTTACTCGGCAAAGGTGGATCAGAAAGATTGTCTGAAAGACCAGTGCCGCGATTTGTTGCGCCGGGTATTCCGCGGAGCGACTGCACCAATGATGGTTTCACTGATCGAAGACGCGGATCTGAGCGGGGAGGAAATTGATCGCCTGCAGGAAATTCTCGATCGCAAAAAGGAGGACAACGGATGAATGAACTGACTGATGTAATAGAGCAAACCGGCGGGCAGGTATTACGATCAACACTTGTCGCTGCGGGAATTCTGGTGCTGCGGTTGGCGGTAAAGAAATATATACCGGCAAAGTGGTCTTATGCGCTTTGTCTGGTGGCCGCCGCTTGGTTGCTGGTTCCCGCTACTCCTCCCTCCGTGGCGAGTTTGTGGCGTTTTCTGCCGTCCGGAATGGAGAGCGGAATTTTACCCACTGAGCCAATTTCGAAAAATCCCGGCAAATCTCTATTTCCGGAGGTTGAACTAAGGGAAGTGGGTGATCCGGTTGAAGTCGAAACAGGGCCAAAGTTTACAAGCAAGGCAGAGATTCCCGTACAGATTCTGGCAGCGAATCTATCGGACCGTGACGTTGCTCTGCTTTGGATTGGCGGGATTTGGGGATTGGGCGTGGTCGTTTTCAGCTTGCTTTTGGTCTACCGGGAGACTGTCGTGCGAATCGGTATTCGGAGAGGCACACAGTTGCAAGATTGCACCCTGGAGGAAGTGCGGAAACGGTTAGGTATCAATCGTAAAGTTCGCCTTATCGAAACGGACAGCATAACAAGCCCGGCTCTGGCTGGATTTTTCCGCCCGGTCATTCTGGTCGCTCCAAGGTTCCGCAATACGTTATCGGAAAAGGAGAATCGCCATGTGTATATGCATGAATTGATTCACCTGAAACGGCATGATGTAGTCAGCCGCTTGTTTCTAAAAATCGCGTTGATTCTTCAGTGGCCTAACCCGGTGGCGTGGTGGGCGAATCGCAGTTCGCTTGAGGACGTCGAGCTGGCGACTGATGCGGCGGTGCTCGCGGAATTACAGGGTCCGGAGGAAAGGTCGGACTATGGCAATACGCTTCTGACAGTGGCGCGAAAAATGGCGCACAGCCGTTCACCTTTTGCTGCCAACCTGCTGGGAATGGCTGATGCCGCACGATCGAATCTGGAAAAACGGATTTCCGGAATTGTCAGTTTTGGTCGAGTTAAAAAACGGTCGCACACTGCTATGACTTTTTCCGTAGTTGTGGTTGCTTTGCTCAGTTTATCGATAGGATTCTCACCCTCCGTCGCACAGGAGAACAAAACCGAGGAACAGTTGCATGAAGTAACAGACATTAGACTTCCGGAAGTGGAGTTTTCCAAAACTAAGTTAGGCGATGCACTGAAAGTTCTGGAAGACGAAGCCAGGAAAAGAGATCCGGCGGGGAAGGGGATTACAATCTCTCTGAGTGATGAAATCCGGGAGCAATTGAAAGGCACGGAGATCACGCTGAAGCTGCAAAACGTTCCCGTGAAATCCGCTCTTTGGTTTACGGCAGGACTGGCGGGCTTGTCATATAAGGTAGATGGGAACATTTTCACCTTGCTGCCGAAAGCTAATGAAAATGATATATATACGAATGTATATGCCGTTCCACCCACATTTGTTACCCGGTCCACACAAGCAGAAGGTGATCCGTTTGCCCCGGGTGGAGATGACACACCTTTGAAGAAAAGGCATAGCGCCAAAAAAATCCTGTCAGAAGCGGGCATTACTTTTCCGGAAGGGACTTCCGCTATCTACAATCCCGGAACTTCGCATTTGATCGTAAGGAATACAGCTGATCAAATGCAGTTGGTCGACGCCTATATCGATTCGATCAGGCAGAGTTTTGAAAAGTTAATACACATCGAGGTAAGGCAATTTATCTCCGAAAATCCATTTCAGGGATTCGCTCCCGGTCGCCCTTACGATCCGCAGACCGGAGTGTCCCGGACCTTCAACAATGAGGAAGCGATGAAAGATTTTCTTTCCGGCGAGGAAGTAAAGAAGCAGGTTGCCGAGGCAAAGCAGAAAGCGGAAAAAATGCAGAGGCAAAGGCCTCGAGAGATTTTCTGCACCCGCGGTATATACGACGCAGGAATTCCAAAACGCAGTCAGAAGTATAGAAAAGCAGGCTGATGTGATCGATACAAAACTGGTTTCCGTTATTACCCGATCCGGACAACGGGCTGTGATCGCAGGAGAGGAAGTAGGGATCGGCGTGGATCCGGTTCTGGGAGCGGACGAACGCACTATCGATATGAGTCTGGTTCTTCGACTTCTCGGTGAGAATAAAGGTCTGCTTCCTGATGATTGGCTTAGTCTCACCATTCTTGACGGGGAGGCGGTTGCTATTTCCGGGAAAATCGATAGCAAAAATCATGTGTTGATATTTATATCGCCTACAATCGTCGATCCGGCCGGTCAGAGAATTAATCATCCACCGAAGCCTGAGCCTACAGCCGCGCAACCACAGCAGGCACTCAATGCAGACTGGCAAGCGCTGGTAAAAAAGGCAGACGAACTCGCTCTGTCCGGTTCGCAGGCTCTGGCGAAGGGAGAGGCGGAACTCGCAGAAAGAAAATACCGCGAAGCGCTGAAAATTCCGCCTGACCGCCCGGTGACAGAAGAGCGACAGAAAGCTTATTTGCAGCAGTGGTATCGGTCCCTGAAAATCAAACAGTAGAGCTTTTGCCCGGGCTGACTTGAATGAAACCGTTGGCGTCCGTCGTTCCGATAAAGTCCGCAATACTCCAGGGCGCTGCCACAGACTCTACCGGGTGGCGTCGATGAAAAATTATGGGTACTATTGACTCCTCAGAATTTTTTCCATCGCTTTCCCTTTTGCCAGTTCATCTATCAACTTGTCGAGGTAGCGAATTTCACGCATCACAGGCTCTTCAACTTCTTCAACCCGGATGCCGCAAACAACGCCTTTGATCAAGCTCCGGTCAGGGTTCATCTCCGGCGCTTCTGCGAGAAACGTTTCAAAATCCGTCCCGCTCTCCAACTGCCCTTCGAGTTCATCCTGACTATACCCCGTCAGCCAACAGATAATTTCATCGACCTCGGATTTTGTCCGGCTCTTTTTCTCAGCTTTCGTCACATAGTGCGGGTAAACACTCGCGAAGCTCATGGTATAAATTCGATGTTTCGCCATAAAGATCTGCTGCAGGTTTAGTGAATCCGGATCGGAGGCGGAACCTTATCCACTTCCGCTTCCCATGCCGCGAGTTTCTCTCTGAGTTCCTCTACTTTATCGTAACGTTTGTAGTAGAGATTCGAATGCTCGCCGATGTCATCGCGAAGATTAAATAACAACTCGACCATATCGTCTTTTACATATTTCCAGTCGCCGTGCCGAACGGCTTTCATTTTGCGCCTGGTGCGGTCAACCCGCCAACAAAAGGTTCGCTCAATCTCCGGTTTCTCTCCGCGGAGAATCGGTAGCAAATCAATTCCATCCAGCACAGGATCGGCAGGAAGCTCAATACCGGCGGCAGCCAGAATGGTGGCAGTTAGATCCATGGTGATTCCAGCCTGGGTAACCACTTTACCGGCCGGGATACCACCATCCGGCCAGCGAATCAGGCAGGGCACTCGAATTCCCCCCTCCCACGCGGTGGTTTTGTGATTAAACAAAGGGCCGTTGTCAGAGAAACGCTCACCGCCGTTGTCACTGGTAAAGATGATCATGGTATTATCCAAAATGCCTTTTTCCTCCAGAGCGGCAAACATCTCACCGACGCCCTGGTCAATCCGCTCGACCATTTTCGCGTAGCCGGCCCGGGTTCCGTCGTTCTTGTTTTCGTTGGTGTAGGATTGCGATGGATCATCGGGCACATGATAGGGATGATGGACCGCGTTGTAGGGCACATAGATAAAGAAAGGCTCGCTCGCCTCTTCGCGGATGTAGCGGACCGTACGCTGATTAAACAGGTCGGTGATATACCCTTCCGCCGTGGTCATTTCCGTTTTCTCGTAGAGTTGCTTCATCCCGCCGAGATAGTAGTATTTGTAGTAGTCACACTGGCCTCCGATGATACCGAAGTATTCATCAAACCCATGCTGAACCGGATTGTGTTCGGGCTTGAATCCCATATGCCATTTGCCGTAGGCGGCGGTGCCGTAGCCATGCTTTTTCAGGAGCGGCACGAGGTGAAAGTCCTCCGGGGTCAGCCCCATGGTAAACCTTTCCTCTACGGTAACCAGTTTGCCGTCGACACGCTTTTCCTCTTCCGAGGTCAGGCCGATCGCCCATTCGATACCGGTGCGCTGCTGCCACTGCCCGGTGAGGAATGCAACACGGGTCGGGGAACAGACCGGAGCACTGGCATAGAAATCGGTCATCTTTACGCCTTCCGCCGCGATACGGTCGATGTTCGGCGTATGAATATCTTTTGAGCCCATGCAGCCGACATCGGCATAGCCCATATCGTCCACCAGCAGCATGATCACATTCGGCGGCGAGGCCGGGGCACTGAAACCGGGAAGCGCTAGAAGTAGAGGTGCGAGGAACGAATGGAAGTAACGCAACGGGATCATATGCCTTTTTGCCATGATCAGCTAACCATGGCAATACCAAACCAGAGCGGAATCAGTACCCCGGGGCGTCAGAAACGTTTGCTGCCAGACACAAAAAAGCCCGGTTGTTCACCGGGCTTTCCCAAAAAACAGCAGGAAATTAAAGACTATGCTTTCGCATCTTCTTTTTTCTTCTTGGCGAGAACTGATACAGCTTCAGCCTTTTTGGTGTGCTTATCGGTAGAAACGGTCACTCTTTTTCCGACCAAATCTTCGATTTTAGCTTCTTCACCTTTGGCGTCCTTTACAGCGACGGTGGCTTCCATGGTAATTTTCTTCTCCTTGGGAGCGTCTTTTTTCCCGGTTGTCACCGTGAGCTCTTTTGTCTCCGGATCGTAGTTGGTGAGCTTACCTTTGACGTCGATTTTGACTCCGCATCCTGCATAAGCAGCACCGGCGAAACAGAAAGCGATAGCGATTACGAGTAATTTTTTCATGTGATGTTGTGATTGGTTAATCAGATTTTTTTCACCTTAATAATTTCAGTATTCCGGCCGATCTGCAAGACAAATCGTTGCCGCGATAAAGGTTGTCAGAAAGCGTTTAAAAGGATCAAAGTGTCGCCGAAAATAAACCTAATGCGCTCAAATTACAGGACCTGTCTTCTACTGCTGAACCTCTTTTTCCTCGCGACGGTTTGTCATCTTGCAGCCCACCCGATTCCGGACCTGCCGGTAAGGTCCTGGTTCAATGAAGACGGCTCGGTCGAAATCAGGGTAGAGGTGGACCCGCGCAGCTCGACGGACGATCCGGAAGCTCTCGATTACTATTTGAAAAGCCATATCGAGGAACTCAACGAGGCGGAAATCCAGGAGATGAAAGACCGCGCCGACATGTTCACCCGTCAGCGCATCCAGTTCCTCTTTGCTCCGGACGGGGCGAAAACGCCAAATTTTACCTGGGAATTCAGAAAACTGGCCGATGAACCCTGGCTGGCTCCGGATGATATAACGGTCCTGGTAGGTTCATGGAAATTTCAATTGGACGGGGAAACCAAATACCAAATCCGCGCCCTGGAACTGGATGATTTTTCCATGGGCATTCCGCTGAATGTCGTTTACCTGAATTTTCTGAATAAGATCCAGACGGAACGCTATGCGGTGCTTTTCCCCGGAGAAACCAGTTTTTCTCTGGATCTAACAACCAGTTTTGCAAAGACGGAGGGCTCCGACCAACCAGCCGGAGTCAAAGCGGCAAAAGGTGATTTGATGGAAATCTTTACTTCCGAGGTAAAACGGGGTTTCCTTCACGTGATCCCACTGGGAATGGATCATATCCTGTTTGTGCTCGGCATGTTTCTGATGACCCGGAAATGGAAGCCGCTGCTACTACAGGTATCGGCTTTTACCGTCGCCCATACCCTGACGCTCTGGCTCGCTTCCGCCGGATGGGTAAACCTGCCTCCCAAAATCGTCGAGCCGATTATCGCAGCGAGCATTGTCGTGGTGGCAGTTGAGAATATTTTTCAAAAGGAATACCGGCACTGGCGACTTCTTATTGTTTTTTCTTTCGGGCTTATTCACGGGTTGGGATTTGCCGGCGTTATGTCGACCAAGCTGGATTCGACCCAGTCTCTGCTTGTCGGCCTGGTAGGCATCAACATCGGCGTGGAGATCGCCCAGATCGGTATTATTATAGCGGCATTGATACTAACCTCTTTCGTCGCAAAAAACCCGGCAGTGTATCGCAAGTTTGTTGTTATTCCCGGATCTATACTTATTGCCGCAGCCGGCATTTGGTGGGTTCTTGAAAGAACCGTACTGTGAAACCGGTCATGAAATTTGCTATAGCAGCCGGTTGCAGTTTTCTGGCAGTCATTTGCCAGTTTTGCCCTGCAGCTGATCCGGCGAAAAACCTGATTGCCAATCCGGGTTTCGAGAACGGAAGCGGAGTTACCCCGGAGTCCTGGCGCTTTTCCTCATGGAAAGAATCCACCGGAAAACAGGACAATTCGCAGAGCTTCAGTGGCGGAAAGAGCGCTTTAATCACCGGACAGAACGGCGGCTGGGCCACCAGTTTCCCGGTCGAAACCGGAGCTGAACACAAAGTATCATTCCGGTATAGAATGGAAGCCGGCCCGGCCAAGGTCGTTCTCTATATCCGTGATTTGAATACGACCGACGAGACAAAAAAGGTTATCGTCTACTCATCTCAAAAAGCGATAGCTGCACACGAAACCTCCGGTTTTTCCCACGGCGAATTCATCGATGGCGCCGATGAAAAGGGTTGGGTGCTTTTTGATGGAGGTGTCTTTTCTGCAGCAGACAGGAGTGGGAATCTGCATTTCATGATCAAGCTGGTGAGCGACAATCCGGAAGCCAAATTGTGGCTCGATGATGTAGTTGTAGCACCGGTTGCAAAGGTCGACCTGCCACCCACTTCCGCCGTGCTGCAGGACAGACCCGAAGCAACCGTCTGGTGGGAGGATGAAAATCGTAAAGTTCTCCCCTCTGATCCTCCACCGGTCGACCGGAGCATAAAAGCTGTCGAACTCGATCTCGCCGGCGGCGAGTGGGGTAGTTTTCAAATTCCGGTAACTCCGAAAAAAGAGATCACCGCCGCAAACTGGTCGTGGGGTTCTTTCAAAGGCACGGCAAACCTCCCGGCGCCGCGTTTACGATGCCGACTTCTCGAAACCATACCAATCACGGAGACATCCGGACCACTGGGCGAAACCGGGCCCACCCCCGACCCTCTGACCAATCAACTACCCTGCGACCTGCAAACCGGCCAAACCCGCTCCTTTTGGTTTACTATACAAATCCCGCGGCAACAAAAGCCCGGCATTTACCACAACACGCTGGTCTTCACTGCGGGTGAAGCGACGATCTGTCGGATCCCCCTGTCCATCCAGGTAAGGGGCTTTTCCCTACCGCAAACACCAACCCTGAACGTGTGGTCTGGCTTTCGCTCCGGACTCGTTCGGCAACGCGAAAGTGGCGACCCGGATGCTACGATGTTCCGCTACTACGACAGCTATTTTGAGCATCGTACCCGCTGCGCTGTGGCAGCACGCATTGTGACGAAGATCGCTGACGGAAAGGTGACCGTGGTTGCGGATCGCTATGTCGAACACCGGAAATATATTCATCAAAAATTTGGACCGCGCTCGTTTCATCTACCCACATTGTGGATATCCCATCATGAACATAAAATGCCGCCGGATGCAAAGTGGATGGGGTGTCGCATTTTCACCGACGAGACATTCGCCAGGCTGGACCCGGAATTCACGCAACCGTTCTCCAGCTTCCTGGCACAGCTTTGCACCCGACTGCAGGAAGAGGGTCTCTATACCGATCCGGTTGTGAGATTTATCGACGAACCGAACCTTCAGGATCCCGCCACGGTTATCGGAATCAGAACTCTCGCGCAATGGATCCGTCAGCAGCAGCCCGGCCTGACCATTGCGGTGACTGCGGCGGAAGTCCACCCGGGACTGACCGACGTGATCACAGAATGGGTGATTCATACAGACGCCTGGAACAGGAATCGCGAATCAATCGCCGCCGCCCGGAAAGCCGGTTGCCGCATTGCAGTCTATAACAACGCAACCAACCTCGTCGACTATGAGCCGGTGCGTATCCGGCTCTGGCCGTGGCTCCTGAAAAAATACGAGGTCGACGGCAGCAACTCGTGGTGGGGAACAGTTTGCTGGCGAAACGGCATGGACGACCCGTGGACCTCGGGTCACGGAACTTCCGGAGTCATGCTGTATCCGCCGCGGCCGGTCGATGGTCCCGGACCGGTCGAATCGGTACGCTGGGAACTGTTCCGGCAGGGACTTCAGGATTACGAATACCTCAATCTCGCGGACCAGCTTGCCACCCGGCTCGAAGAGGCTGGAAAAATTCAGCAAGCTCTGCCCGGTCGCGAGGCGCTGGAAAACGCACTCGCCCTGGTCCACAAATGGCCGCGGGTCAGACCTGCCAATGACCGCCCCTACCAACGCGATGTGACTCAACTGCGCGCCGCCAGGAGAAAACTGGCCGACGCCATTGAGCAGATGATCGCGGAGCAGTGACGATCAATCGTATTCGATATAGCAACCGACCGCTTCCGCTTCTTTGATCTCCACCTCTTTCCCGGCGAGAACCGCATCGAGGGCCAGGCGCAGGTTTTTTTCACTGGCTTCACGGCGGCTGTCACCGAAGTCGGTAAACCAGTCATCGATCCGACCACGGTAGACAATCTTTTCACCAGCATCGTAAACGACCGCTTCCGGTGTGATTGTCGCCCCGGAGCGACGGGTAATTTTCCAACCCGGATCAAGAACGCCTGGCGGCTTCAGGGAGTACTCTTTGCGATGTTTTTCGATGTCCGCCGATGTCAGGGAGGGTTCAGCATATACCAGAGTTATTTTCACTCCCTTGCCTGAGTAGTCTTCGTAGATGCGGTTAATTTCCGGGGCGTACCGGTTCACAATCGGACAATCCGGTATCACAAACAGGTATACCGATGCTTTGTCATCCGCCGCAACGTTGAAAGTAGAGATTGCCAAAATGGCAACAGTGAGAAGGAGAGGGTATTTCTTTATCATAGAACGGGTTATTGGTTTGGGTTTTTCTTTTCGGGATCAGCGTCAGGATCTTCATCGATCTGCCAGGTTCCCATGAGATTTTCAACAATTTGGTCGAGTTGTTCTTCCTGCGATTCATCGAGATGTTCCGCCACCCGGGGCTGGTAAGTTTGGATGATTTTCAGAAATCGCGTCCGCAACTCGCGCCTCATCGGCAACACCTCTTTTTCCGACTCCACCAATACTTGTTTAATGGCCGCTTCCTGCTCCGCAGTCAAGCGCAGGCGATGGTCGAGAAACTGCACAATCAGAGCACTCATTTCCGGAGTGGAACGCCCCGTGATGGACCGGATTTGCTTTTTCGCAAAGCCGAGGGAAAGCAGCACTCCACTAATGACACCGAGAAAAAAAAGCACGGTCATCAACAGATAAATTCGAAATTTCATAACTATAAAAACGAGGTTAGATCCCGAGGATCCATTGTTCAATTAACATACTGGTGACATCCTGCGGTCCGGCCTGCGGAATCACGACCCACAGTGTGAGACCAGCCGCAATCATACCGCCGGCGGTGCACAGCCGCCACAGCGCCTGGTACCAAAGCTCGCCATCATCGTCACTCTGCGACAGCTTTCCGCGCAACCGCGATTCCACTCCGAGTTCCGCTGCCTCAGCGATTCGGTTCTGCGCCTGTTTTGCGTCAGCAAACAGTTGATCGAGTGATTCATCGTTATCTTTCATGGCCATTCTCCGGTTTGTTCAAGGATTTCTTTGAGTCGTTTCCGGGCGCGATGGGAGCGCACCTTGACATTGGCTACTGTCCAGCCGGTCAATTTGGCGACCTCCTCCAGACTGTATCCGTCCAGTTCTTTTAAAGTCAACACCAGCGCGTCGTCAGGCTTGAGCTGACGCATCGCCCGGTCCAATAATTCTTTGGTATCTTTTTCATTTCGTTCATCTCCCGAGGCCCGGCGCTCTACCGGCTCGCCCTGGAGAACTTCATGCTTCCGTCGCGAATATTCGCTGCGGAGAAATTTGCGACAGCGATTGAGCGCAACGCGTGACAGCCAGTGTTCGAATGGCGCTTCGGCCCGGAACTTCGGGATCGATTTCCATACTTCCAGAAAGATCTCCTGAGTCAGGTCACTGACTTCGGCTACGTCTCTGCCAAATCGGGATGCCATTTTCGTGATCTTCGGTTTGTATATGGTCACCAGTTCCATGAAGGCTTCTTCATCTCCGCCTCGCGCTCGCTCCACCAGGGCGGTTTCCGGATTCATGAATTACGATACCGGTCGAGTTCACCTGACATCGAAACGTTTTTTCATGACTCTTTTCAAAAGCCACGACCGTGCCGGACCGTCTTCCATTCCGAACCTCATCATCAAATTCATCATCTTTACCATCGAGTTCAATTCATCCCTGTCCAGCTGAGTGTCCCCATTGCGGTCCAGTTTCGCAAACCTTTCTTTTTCGGGAAGAACCGGAAATTCAGTAATCGATAACTCACCCGAGGAATCCGTATCAAAGGTCTTTATGATCGCATCCGCTTTCGGAATACGCAGCACATCATCTTCGCCGGGGATTTTGCCGCCACGGAAGAGCCCGACAAAGGCTCGTTTCTTTTCTGTCACAGCCAGTTTTTCGAGAGCTGCCGCATCCTTCTCCCGGCGGGGAACAAGCAGGAGAGTGATGGAACCCATTTCGTCCGTTGACTCTTTGCCCCATCTGATATCACGCGGCGGATAAAACGGATTGTTACTGTTTTGATCCGAATTGTCATAGGATATTTCCGCTTTCAGGATGGTTCCTTTCGGAAGTTTTACCGGTTTGCGATAAGTATAGTTGCCCTGCCAGTCGAGGTCCCAGTCATTGATATAGAAAATGGATTTCTCCGCTCCGTCGGGATACCGGGCTGTCAATTTCACCTCTTTACCCAGGTAGTGAGCATGCCCACCCACAGCGATCGCTTCGCAATCAACTGGCAGGGTGATTTCATGTTCGATCTGGTAGTTGGTTTCGCCCGCCGGAATTTTGATGCCCGCACCGATACCAAACATTTCCGGCATTTGGATATCGACCAGGGTTCTTTCTGAAGGCTTGTCAGCCAAATAGATTCCCACTTCCATTTGCTCGACCTCCGGTTTGCCGGAGGGATGGAAATGCGCCTGGAGAACCAGCGGACGACCATTGGGAAGGCGCTGAGACAGCCCTTCCGGCAACTTGACCGGAGTCGCACCCGGGACATAACCACCCAGCAGATGGGACGGTGGAATCATTTGCGAAAAGCCCGGTTCTTTGTCCAGATTGTCGAGGTCGCCAGCCAGTCCTGTTTCGTCAGCAAACATAAGTACATGATGCACGACCTGCGGCGATTGCGGTTTCAGGTCTATCGCACGAATCCATACTTCTTTATCCAGACCGGTATCTACTACAAAGTTCCGGTAGATATCGGGACCGTCAGCTAGAACCGACCAGGGAGCCTTCATTTTCACTATGAGATCCGGTTCACCCAGCGGCCAGCGGTCGGGGAACTCCGGCAGCGGCGGCAAATCAGCCGGATCTCCCTCCGGTTTACCGGCGGCGACCCATTGGCTAAACAAATCGATTTCCTCCGCTGTGAGTCGGCGCTCACCGGCAAAATCGCCGTGTCCCGCCACCGGTTTCCACGGCGGCATATAGCCTCTATCCATGAGTCGAACACTCAGCCGGGCGCGCCTTGCGACATCCTCGTACGTGATCAATGAAAACGGGGCCGCCTGTCCGGGGCGGTGACAGGTCACGCAGTTTTGATACACAATAGGCGCGATGTCACTGCAGAAATCCGGGGTCGCTTCGGGTTTAAGATTGTTATTATCGGCGGAAGGTTTGGCAAAGCCCTGCGACATCATGCCCATCGAAAGCGACAGTGCGCAAAAGGAAATAGAGAGAGTTTGTTTCATGCCTGGTATAGGTCCGAAGTCGGAAAAAAGGTTACAAAGAAAATTCGTATTTTATTTACCGCCGTCTTCCGCCGCTCCGGGAACCACCGCTGCGCTGGCGACTGTGATTTACACTATGTGTTTTGCGGCTTTGCCCTGCCTGAACGGAATGACCGGTAGCACGGGAACTTCGGGATTGAATCTGCCCGGTTGTTGTGCCCTTTTTTGGCAGTGTAGAAACACGGCTGCCGTTGGCGGCATTCAACCTTGTTCTATCCTGAGTGGCCGGATTGCCTTTTCGCAGTGTGCTCCAGCTGCCGTCCTGATTGGTGTAGATCTGCCCGTCTACCCCGACATATACATTATCGTTATATGTAACCACTCCGCCCTGATGTTGCGGCCCCGCTACGCCAAACGCGCTGACGTTTTCGCCATGGAATCCTCCACCCACGACAGTGTGATACCCCGACGTGCTGGCAAACGCCACTGCGCCTCCGGACTGACCGTGAACCTGGCAGTATGTCAAGTGGTGCAGAGGATGATACGGCGGAATGGTATAAATGACATCGGCCACTTCTTCCGCAACGGCCCACGCAGCGGCATTGACCCCGGAGGTATACCAGACGCCTGCATAACAACAATATTGAACATCATCCACTACGACGATTTCGTAGGCTGAGTTGGTCACATACTGGAGATTTTCGGTGCCCTCCACAGGAGCGTATTGAGGTTCACCACCCTGATACGTCGGGGCGATGGTGACCTCGCCTTTATCCACCTCCTCAATCACCGGTGCCGTAATCAGGCTGGATTCCAACACTACCGATTTCCCTTCCAGTTGAATGTTAACCAAATCCACGAGCATTGCGGCCGGCAAAGGCGCTCCGGGAAGATTGACTGTAGTGACTTCTATATTTCGAAGCGTCACCTCCAGTCCCTCTCGATTTGGCGGAAGTTCCGCATGAAATACAGCGGATCCGTATGTTGGCTTATCATGGCCGGGAAGAACCGTACCGAAAGCGACTCGGCCTGCCATTTTTTCGTTTCGCACCTCGTTGACCTGCGGCTGATAGATCATCACTTCGTGACCACCCGCCCCGGTGAAAACACGCGGCCAATCAGAACTCTGGTCCATCTCCCCGGAGTAAAGAGGATTTGAAGCCGAAAGCAGAATCACAACACCGAGCGCAATGGCTGCAAGCCGTGAATATATATGTAGAGAATGAGGTTTTTTCCTGTGCAGATTATCGTTCATACCGGGAAAGGGCCCGATTCCCTGAAAAGGTTACACGGAATGGAATTTTTTTTCAATTCGGGCCATTCAACAGGGTACAATCCCGCATTCAACAGGGTACAATCCGCCATTGTACCCTGTTGAATTTACTGTTTTGACCGGAAACCGGCAATTGATAGAGGCGGTTTTCTGTCCCATCATCTGCCGATATGCATCGGATTTTTCTTCTTTTCCTCTTCGTTACTTTCCCGGCCTTTGCCCGGGAAAAGCCAAACGTGGTATTTATACTCGCTGACGATCTCGGCTGGGCGGACACGACCCTGTATGGCCACACATCGCTTTACGAAACTCCGAATCTGGAAAGACTGGCTAAGCGCGGCATGACTTTTGAACGGGCCTATACAGCAAGTCCGTTGTGCTCCCCTACCCGGTCGAGTATTCTCACCGGATTGCATCCGGCACGGACGGGTTTGACTTCGCCCAATTGCCATACTCCGAAAATTGTGCTCAAAGCATCAACCAAAGAAACCGGTCCTCCCAACAAAAAGCTGACCGGCTACGATTCCGTGACCCGGCTCGATACGAAGTATGAAACCCTGAGTAAACGATTTCAGCAGGAGGGCTATACTACCGCTCACTTCGGTAAATGGCACCTCGGTTCGGAACCTTATTCGCCGCTGGAACACGGGTTTGATATTGATATACCCCACTGGCACGGCCCGGGTCCGGCGGGGAGTTTTGTCGCTCCGTGGAAATTCAAAAACTTCACCGAAAAATATCCGAAAGAACATATCGAAGATCGCATGGGCGACGAAGCTGTGGCGTTTATGGAAAAACACAAAGAGCAGCCGTTCTTTGTCAATTACTGGCAGTTCTCGGTTCACGCGCCTTTCGATGCCAAAGCGGAATTGATCAAAAAATACCGCAGCAAAATCAACCCCGACGACGAGCAACGCAGCCCCACCTACGCCGCGATGGTGCAATCCCTCGATGAAAATGTAGGCAAAATGCTCAACGCAATCGACCGGCTGGGAATAACTGATAACACCGTGATCGTTTTCTTTTCTGATAACGGGGGAAATATGTATAACGAAATTGACGGTACGACGCCCACATCGAATCGCCCTCTGCGGGGAGGAAAAGGCAACAACTGGGACGGCGGCGTACGCGTGCCTGCTGTAGTTGTCTGGCCAGGACAGGTAGAAGCCGGCAGTCGCAGTGATGAATTGATCACCAGCACGGATTTTTATCCTACCCTGCTGGAAGTGTGCGGATTGGAACCTGGCGAAGGACGGACCTTCGATGGTGTCAGCATCGTCCCCGCCATGAAGGGCCAGTCTCTGGAGCGGGATGCCATTTTCACCCACTTCCCCCATTCTACCGGAGTTCCCGACACGCTGCCACCAAGCGCCGCGGTCTATCAGGGAGACTGGAAACTATTTCGCTTTTTCCATGACGGCCCGAAAGGTGCGCACCGGCATTCTCTATATCATGTGAAAGAGGACATCGGAGAGAAAACCGATCTATCCGCAGAGCAACCGGAGCGTGTCGCTGCTATGGCAAAAAGGCTCGACGAATTTCTCACTGATACGGGAGCTGTTTACCCCGCCGCGAACCCCAACTACACACCGGGTTCAGAAACGCTGACCAAATCCGGAGTTGCGCCGGCGAAGGGTTGTTCACTAAAGATTCGCGAAGGGAACCTGGTCGTAAAGGTAACCGAGAATAATCCGAAGCTGAATCTTACACTGAAAAAGGCGGCCGATCCGGGAGACCTGATTCTGCGTGTCCAGTTGAAAGCACCGTCACCGGGAAGTATTGATCTCCGCTGGGCGGAGAAAGGGGTTAAGCCTACCTACTTCAAAGATCGGCGGGTGGTTTCCAATCCTTTCAGGAAGGCAGAAGCGACAGATTTGGAAATTCCATTTACCGCTAAAAATCCGGTTACCTCATTTCGACTCGATTTCCCCGGAGTGAAATCCGGAACGATTTCTATAGATGAAATCAGCCTGCTTCGCGCCGGTGAAACAGAACATAAATGGACGTTCGACAACTAGCCAAACCGCTTTCCATGATCGGTTTTTTCGAGATTGCGGTGCAAAGCTCCACTAAAATTGCCAAACTTTCAATAAAACAACAAAAAACTTGCCCGCTTGATTCGTTATGATATTTCTATCAGATGCGCCCCTTATATCTGATGATTTTATTATCTTTAACAATTCACCCGCACGTCAGTGGCGATCAGCCATCTAATCGACACCTCGAATGGCACAATCAAAAGGTCGAAGCCAGGGTAAACAAGCCTTCATTTTCGAAAGGAAAAGGCAATCACAGCAAAAGAATAGACTTCGACCGGGGCCAGTTTCCCCCGTTTTCCTATTGGCCCGGTGAATATCGCTCGATCGACGGAACCGGCAATAACCGGAAAAACCCTGGTTACGGTGCCGCCTTCGAAGAATTGCTGCGCCTGGTCCCGGCTGAATATGAGGACGGACTCTCGACGCCGTCCGGTTCGAGTCGACCCAGCGCACGGGTCGTCAGTAATACGGTAGCCGTTCAGCAGGAATTGGTCCCCAATGAAAAAGGTGCCTCCGATTTTCTATGGCAGTGGGGCCAGTTCATCGACCATGATCTCGACCTGACCGAAGGAGCGAAAGATCCTGATCCATTCCATATTGAAGTTCCGGGAGATGATCCCCATTTCATCGTCGATATACCTCTGCAGAGATCGATCAGCAAAACTGACAGCGCCGGAGTTCGGCAGCAGATCAATGAAATCAATTCGTTTATCGATGCATCCAATGTATATGGCTCCGATGAAGAAAGGGCACTGGCTCTGCGGACCCTGGACGGAACCGGGAAACTGAGGACCACCGATACCGAATACGGTGAATTCCTGCCCTTCAACGAAGACGGTCTGCCCAACGCCGGGGGGCCTCATTCATCTCTATTTCTGGCGGGAGACGTGAGAGCCAATGAGCAAATCAACCTGACCGTGATGCATACTCTGTTTGTCCGGGAACACAATTACTGGGCGGAATACATCGGCAAACGGAGACGCAACCTGTCCGGTGATCAAATCTATGAAATGGCCAGAAGTCTGGTGGCGGCGGAAGTCCAGTCAATTACCTACAACGAATTTCTACCGGTACTACTCGGCAAAAATGCGATTCCGCGCTACCGGAGATACAACCCGAAAATCAATCCGGGCATTTCCAATGTATTTGCCACAGCGGCTTTCCGGGTCGGTCACACCATGATCCCTACCGAACTGTTGCGAATCGGGCAGGACGGCAAAACTATACCGGAAGGTAATTTGGCACTGCGCGACGCCTTCTTCAATCCGGCCCTACTCGAAGCAGGCGGTCTGGAACCTCTGCTCCGCGGTATGGCGAAACAGAGAGCCCAGAGAATCGACAATCAGATTGTGGATGATTTACGGAACTTTCTGTTCGGCCCTCCGGAAGCCGGCGGTTTTGATCTGGCCTCGCTCAATATCCAACGCGGTCGCGACCATGGGATCGCCAACTACAACACCGTTCGGGAATACTTCGGCACCGGCGCACTTTCCGATTTCCACCAATATCGCAGCGAGGAGCCGGAAACAGCTGAAAAACTGCGGGAACTCTATGGATCAATCGATAACATTGATCCCTGGGTAGGCCTGCTCGGTGAAGCACATGCCAGGGACGCCCTCGTCGGCGAAACCCTGAAAGCGGTGCTGGTCGATCAATATACCCGGCTTCGCGACGGTGACCGGTTTTGGTACCAGAACTACATGCCCCGGCCAATCCAAAATTTTGTCGAGAAGCAGACTTTATCCGTCATCATCAAACGAAATACCGATATTGATCGAATTCAGAGCGATGTATTTACCGTTCCCCGCTCAAGGCCGAAATATACCGGCTACAGTTCCGGCCATCCCTATTACATTACGGGAAGAAAAACAGGCAACAGGAAAGCTGATTTACGGATACGCTCCGAGATTTCCGGTCACTCCTTTGGCATGGAAGTGAAACTGAAGGACCGACGTTCCCGGTTGCGCAACTCCGATATCACGGTTCAAAACGGATATGTGAAAGCCATCTCACAGCTCGGCGGGAATAACTACTATGTCATGATCCTCGCCAACGGCGCCGGTCCTGTATCACTGGAACTGCTCGGCAACCGGCTTTCCGGTATCGGCCAATTCTAGGACTTCTTCGAATAGGACCCAGCCATAGGAACAGCGAGTCCGGCCTCTTTGATATAGCGCCTCACTGTTTGAGGTGCACGGCAGGCGGCTTCAGCCATATCTTCGAGGAGAGCGCCTTCTTTGCACATCTGGATCACCAGCGCCTTGGCAGCGGCGGTATCCTTTGGAGGGGTAACTTCTTTCGGGACCGACTTGGTTTCCGTCACAAATTTTGCGGGGGCCTCAGTAGTCTTTACCGCACGGGCCGCAGCCGGCTCGGGAGAATGATGCAGTCCCAGCAGCATACCACCCATTCCTACTGCTTCAGAATCTTCAGACTCTTCCACCGGCAGACTCTCAACGATAGTCCTGGCGGAACTGGATTCATGTTTCTCGTGCGACTGCCTTACCTGGCTTTGCAGCTGGCGAATCATTACTTCGAAGGATAAGAAAAGGGCGAGCGGCGGAATAGAAGCCATGATCCGCGGAATCAGCGCCGCTTCGGACCAAATGTGGGCACCTTCCGGGACCGGGGCGTGAAGTACGTTAAAGGCAATCGAAGCCAACGTTGATAGCACTACCAAAAACATCGGGTAGGCAATAGACTCGCCACATAGACCGGCACGAAATGCACAGACAGAGAAAACGATAATAGCTCCGTCAAGAACCAAAGGCCACACCCACACCAGACTGGGGTTCACCCCGTTGGTTGATGCCAGATCTTTCAATCCGGCATAGGATAGTGCAAAAGCTCCTGCGGCCAGCAGAAGTACAAGTAGAAGTGAAAATATTGATAAGCCCTGGTTTCTCAAAAATTCGAAAACGAGCTTCCATTTTCTATTCTGATCCGAATCTATGTTCATGTCTCAATTTTAGGTCGTGCATCAGATCATATTCTATACTTTGATATAAAGGCAAACGAATATTTCAGAAACCTTAACTAAATTCTCAGTGAATCATGACGTGATTGTGTAAGCGCACCTCTCCACCCCGCTTTAACACTTGTCTGCCAGATAATTATATACACCTTACAGACTGATTGATCGGGTCGGTTTTTGGGTATTTTTGGTGTGTTAGAGTGTAGTTTTTCGGTCAATTTTCCTGCAAATTTCAACAGACCCGGTGATTACCTACCGGAAAATGCCCTTGTCGACGCGGCAAAAGAAACAGGGTACAGTCGAAGACCGTACCCTGTTGGATCGAAAAAAATTGGGTTTCTCTATCTACTTAGTGGTCGTGACCGTGATCACATGTACAGGCATACTCGAGGTGGTCGCAGGTAGGACACTGGGTCATATCGAGGGTAAACTTTTCAATGATCGTTTTACTACCGGCATTGTTTTTAATCTGAACCACTACCGGAAAGTCATCGCCCTCCGGGAATGCGGTTTGGGAGATCAGTACATTACCCTGTTTGACGAAGGTCATACGAATCGGGTTGGAACGATCCCCTGCGGTAACCCGGACTACCTGATCACCTACTGCAGCGGCTTTCAGATTGTCATCGAGTTGAGTCATCATGACCTTGCGGTCTTTAGTAACAAAGAACTCGAGATGCGGCTCTACTTTGTGCAAGACACGGCCGCCGTTAGGTCCCGCCTCAGCACCACCATGATCGTGATCATGGTCTTCGGCGTGTAGAGCGGAAAAGGAAGCAGCGAGTGCGATCGTTGCCAGGGCTGTAGTTGTTTTGGAGATGATGTTTTTTGTTTTCATTTGATTAGTTGGTATTGGTTTGAAGAAATGATTCAGCATTAGTGACTGCAGGTCGATTGGGAGCAATTTCCCTGATATACAGGCTGCGAGTAGTCGGTTGTTACCGGATACCGGAACGAGCCGGCTTCGATAAATCTGCTTCCGGTATAGACCGGCACCCTTTGGTTTTCACCGGGGCAACAGCCTTGAACTGTGCAGGAAGAACACTGCGGCTCTGTGTATCCACAAGCGCCCTGGCCACTGATTGGACAGGATCCTGCCATAGCGTCATAAAAACGATCCCCGCCTGAACCATATCCGGATGGGTTGGCAATGAAACGTGAAGAGCAACCGCCCTCACGACACTGCGGGCTCGCGCCGTATTGCGGACTCGCGCTGTATTGCGGACTCGCGTTGTATTGCGGACTCGCGCTGTATTGCGGGCTCGCGCTGTATTGCGGGCTCGCGCTGTATTGCGGGCTCGCGTTGTATTGCGGGCTCGCGTTGTATTGCGGGCTCGCGTTGTATTGCGGGCTCGCGTT
>JARGOZ010000020.1:0-7979 GCA_029213025.1 Verrucomicrobiales bacterium | reverse complement strand
GTATTGCGGGCTCGCGCTGTATTGTGGACTCGCGTTGTATTGCGGGCTCGCGCTGTATTGCGGGCTCGCGCTGTATTGGCCTGAGTTTTGCTGAATGACTACCATATCGCCGGGAAATACTCCGGTTACGGCTTCTATGTATTGCCCGTCGCTCTTGCCGAGTGTGACTTCACTTTGCACGAGCCTGGCCGGGTCCTCGTCACTTTGCACAAGAATGTAAGTTCTGCCCTGATCGGAAATCAATGCTTCCGCCGGTATGGCAGTGACAAAGGTTTCGCCTATTTTGCGGTCTTCGACCATTTCAAGACGCCCTCCCATATTAGCCAATGCCCGGGCCAGATCGGAGGAACTGCCGGCACCGGTAGCAGCAGGTTTACCGCAGCAGGCTTCACCGGAATATCCGAAACTGAGAGAAAGTACCGACAGGGAAAAAGCGACATAAAGGTATTTCGATTTTCCTGAACTTCCTTTTGTAAATAAATTGGAAATTTTCATATAAATTATTGTTGGTTGGTTTTGGTTATAAAATTTTGTTCGTAGGTCTATTTCTTCGGAAACATTTTGAGTATTCCTCAGCCGGGAAATCCAGTGAATGGATACCTACCCCGGAATAAAGGCAGGCCGTTGAAACGCGCTGCCGTTTGCTGTTCGCTTACAGACTTGTAAGCCGAACCGTAAGATCAGATGAGATCAGACGTTACTACGCTGCTCAAAGAGCAGCTTCTGCTTTGCACTACAACAGATTGCCAACGGTCGCTTCGACCAAACCGGCGATGTTTTCAGATTCTGCGCAAACGAATCGATACCGGCGAAAGGCACAAGGGCAAGCTCACCGGAAAAAGGCGCATCATCGGGAACGGGTAGTTTTTTGGGAATCTCGCCGTCATACAATTGCAAAGATTCTTCACAACAGGGGCCTCCTCCCATCGGCTCTTCGTCAGAGTGGGGCTGATCGGAATTCCCTTCTTCATGGTCGTGCTCGCCATGATGATGATGGCAACACGGGGATTCCTCCGCATGAGTCACGTTACAGTGATGAACATCGATTCCTACCCAGGAAAGACTTTCACACCCGCAGACCCGGCCTCCCCCGATCAGGAACAAGATCAGGTAAAGGGTAGAAACAAGTTTGATGGGGCCCGTCGGCATCGTGGTTCGTATAGTGACAATAAATTGATCGCTCAATGATCTGTGCGAACCAGGTTATGACGATCGATTTTGGATTTTATTCAAAATTCATGTAAAACAGCGCACTTTTTTGGTCAACTTTGCCTTGTACCCGGAACCGGACGGGCCCGGGACCATCTCGGATTGTCTTTGCGCCTTTCGTGAGAGTGCTCGTGATAGGCAATACACTCTTCAAAAGTCATTTGATCAATTTCTTCGGCGGTAAAATAGAGGTGGTTCTCGCTCGTTTTCAGATGCTGGCGGAGCGCGGCCTCGCCTGGATAACCGCGCCAGCTCCATCTGCTCACTGCACCCCAAACCTGAACGCAGGTTCCCCAAAGCATTCCCAGGGCCAGCATCGCCCCGGTCCGTAATTTTTTGAAACCGTTTCGCCTCGTCATATCAATTAAACGTTTTGATTCGCCAAATCACAGATTGTTCAATGTTGTCGCGGATCAATGAGCCGCCGGAGCATTAATCCCCACAGAACGTTCCGCCGGTTTTCTGCCAAACCAGTAGACCAGTCCGGGAGTAACGATCAGTCCCAGAATGGTGGAACTTATCAAGCCGCCCACGATCACAACCGCAACAGGGTTGAGAATTTCTTTGCCTGGTTCTTCGGCCGCGAGAACCAGGGGGATCAGCGCGATTCCGGCGGACAGTGCCGTCATCAGCACCGGAATCAATCGCTCCTTTGTGCCGCGCTCAATCATTTCCAGAGAAAATTTCTCCCCTTCCTGCTTCATCATATACAGATAGTGGGAAATCATCATAATCGAGTTCCGCGCGGCGATACCGGAAATAGCAATAAACCCGACCAGCGTGGCGATACTGACAGTATCGAGAGAGTATTTGGTCATGATTATCCCTCCGATCAAAGAAATCGGTATATCGGCGAGGACAAGGAGAACGAAGAACGTGCTTTTGAAATAACTATACAAAAGAAACGTCACGACAAGGAGGATTATCACCGACATGATGATAATCCGTTTCTTCGCCGCCGCCTGAGCCTGGTATTCTCCTTCGAAGGTGATCGAATACCCCCTGGGTAGTTTGAGCTTTTCATCGATCTCTTTGCGAAGCTGCTCCACCGCTGCGTTCAGGTCGGAAATTGTCGGATTGATCGCGACCACAAAACGACGCCGGGTGTTCTCCCGCAAAATCGTATTCGGCCCCGTCGCCTGGCGCAGATTGGCTACATAGCTCAATGGAATTTGCGGACCGTCGATCGTATCGATATACAGATCCTTCAAATCATCCGGAGAAAGACGCAGCTCTTCCGGAAGCCGAACCACCAGATCGTAGATCCGCTGATTTTCGTAGATTTCCGCCACAGCTTCCCCGCCGATCAAAGCCGACAGATCATCATTCAATTCGCCGGGCCTGACCCCGTAGGCGACGGCCCGCTCCCGGTCGATCTCGATTCGGACCTGCGCGACCGGAGCCTGCTGCTCGATCCTCGCTTCCTCCAGGCCGGGGATTTCGCGGGCGATATTGGCTATATCTGTTCCGATTCTGCGCAGTTCTTCGAGGTCGTCGCCATACACCTTCACAGCGATCTTTGCCGAGACACCGCTTAGCATGTGCCCCACCCTGTCAGCCAGCGGACCACTCATAGCACTGAAGGTTCCGGGTATACCCTTCATGGTTTTACGCAGATCAACCATGATTTCCTCCCGGGTCCTTCCGGAATCTTCGTCAAACTCTACATCAAATTCCACTGTGGAAACCGGAACGACATGGTCGCCCCTTTCCGCGCGGCCGGCGCGATAGCCTACCAACTCGACTCCGGGCACTTTTAACAATTGATCAAGAGCCGAATCAGCTAAAGCGGTCGTCTGTTTTAACGATGTCCCGGGCGAAGTTGTAGTCGCTATCAAGGCGGAAGGTTCGCGGAACGCAGGCAGGAAATTCCCTCCCATGCCGAAATACAGAAAGCCGGCGTATACGATGAGAACAAGGGTCACCGCGACTACCAGCAGAGGTTGCGTAACCGCAAGTTTCAGTAGAGTGCGCTCAAATACCCATTTGATACCGCGGACCACCATTCCGTCCTTTTGTTCCACGCCTGGCTTCGGCTTGAGCAAAAAGGAACTCAACACCGGAATTACTGTCAAAGAAACAAAGAACGATGCCGCCATACTCACTATCGTGGCAATCGCGATCGGAGCGAAAAGACGACCCTCAACTCCGCTCAAACCGAGAAGCGGGATAAAGACAAGGATAATCAACACAGTAGCATAGAGAATCGAGGAGCGAACCTCGGCAGACGCCCTCGCTATGACCTCCAATCGGGGCAGCGGTTTTTCCAATACCGCATTTTCACGCAACCTGCGAAATACATTTTCGATATCGACAATCGCATCATCCACCACCATTCCGATGGCTACAGCAAAGCCGCCCAGGGTCATCGAGTTTACGGTCAGATCCATGAAATCGAATACCAGAATCGATATACCAAGTGACAGTGGTATCGCCGTCAAGGTAATCAAAGTGACCCGCCAGTTGAACAGGAACAAAAACAGCACAATCGCCACCATGACCGCACCGTCCACGAGCGCCTCCACCAGATTGGTGATCGCAATTTCGATGAAGTTTTTCTGGGTATAGAGAGTAATCAGCTCCACTCCCTCCGGCAGGGAGGCCCGCATCGTTTCGAGCCTTTCTTCAATTTTGTCAGTGAGCCGGATCGTATCAAACCCGGGCGATTTGGTGACACTGAGAATGACACCCTTCGTTCCCACCGGATTGTCCGAATCTTTATAGGCCTCCATGTGATGCGAGCCAAAAGCGGCGTCGCCGCGCATCGGTTCGATTCCCCACTGCACTGTAGCAACGTCGCCAATTACGATCGGCCGGTCTTCCCGCCGGGTAATTACCGTATTGGCAATGTCGGCAAAATTCGACGTCATCGCCAGATTTCGAACCATAATTTCCCGGGAAGTTTCCGTCAAAAAACCACCTGTTGTATTTCGCACCGCTTCAGCCGCCGCCTCTTTGATCTGCTCAAAGGTGATATTTAACGCCAGCATCTCTTTGGGATTGGGCTGGATTTGCAGTTGCTTCACACCTCCCCCCATTCCCAGAACTTCCGCCACTCCGGGTATCGATTTCAACCCCGTCGCGATGGTCCAGTCCGCCAGGGTTCTCAAATCCCGGGGATGAGTCCCCCCGGTCGGATCGGTAATCCCTATCAGCATGATTTCCCCCATCAAAGATGCGACCGGCGTCATGTAGGGAATAATCCCTTCGGGCAAAAATTCCGCGGCCCCGCTGATCCTCTGCTGCACAAACTGGCGGGCCAGGTAAATATCGGTATCCCAGTCGAACTCAACAAAGATCAACGATAAAGATATATCATTGGTCGAACGCAGGCGGGTCACCCCGGTGACGCCCATCAAGGCATTTTCCAGAGGGATAGTGATCAGAGTCTCCACTTCCTCGGGCGCGTAGCCGGAAGCCTCCGTCATGATGATAACGGTGGGTTTGGTCAGGTCGGGAAGCACTTCAACAGGAAGTTCCAGCACTTTCCGAACTCCGAGAGCCATCAAAACGACAGCTACAATAAAGATGAAAGCCCGCTGATTCAGCGAAAATCGAATGAGATGATTTAACATATCAGGCTTTCTTGAGTTGCTTGCGGGTTGCCATCAGCATCTGTCCGAAAACGACACAAAGCAGTGTCGAAACAATCGCCCAGATCAATAGAGGCATACCGAACTTTCCGCCGCCGCCGGCCCCCTCACCTCGCGCGAGAGCAGCCTCTTTTTCTTTGGCAGCTTTCTGGGCGGGCGTCAGCTCTGATCCATCTTCATTGTGCTCGTGGCCGTG
This sequence comes from Verrucomicrobiales bacterium, assembly GCA_029213025.1. Taxonomy (GTDB): domain Bacteria; phylum Verrucomicrobiota; class Verrucomicrobiia; order Verrucomicrobiales; family DEV007; genus Arctic95D-9. Next base: position 2,981 of record JARGOZ010000020.1, on the reverse strand, counting down.
AGCGGCATCAAGCGCTTCCTTAAGTGACATACCGCTGCCGGACCCCGCAAAACCCAGTGAATACGAACCCGTGGTAACCACTTCATCCCCGGGAAACAATCCGGAAATCACTTCTACATAGTGATCGTTAGTCTCGCCGAGAACCACCGGCGATCTCACAAAAGCATAGGGCAATTCAAAGTCTTTCACAAAAACGACCCGTTTGGTTGGATCCCCCTGAATGGCCTCTTTCGGCACGGCCATGACGAAATCCCGCGTCGAGGTAATGATCGAAAACTCCGCGCGCATTCCGGGTTGCAACAGGTCGCTGTCATTATCCAGTTCGAAAATTCCCTCCACCGCTCCCGATTCCCTGTCAGCGTCGACACCAAACCGCGTTAGTGTAGTTTCAAACTCCTGCTCCCCCAGTGCGGGTATTCGAATCCGGGCTTTACTACCGATCTTGACTTCACCCGCTTCCACTTCGGGTATTTTCGCGACCGCCCAAACCTTTTCCCGGTTGGAAAGAACAAACAGATCCTCATCCGGCTCGACCGGTTCGCCGAGATGCGCATGAACATCCGTGACAACCCCACTTTGAAGCGCTTTCAGTTCAATTTTCGGCGGAGGATTTCCGTATACTCTGGCTTCGAGGCGGGCCACAACTTGTCCGGCCTCTACATAGTCCCCTTCCCCTACTTTCAGCTCGATGACTTTACCCGCAGCGCGGGAGGAAACAACGGACCGGGCCCGGGCCATTTCTTCAATTCGGCCGATGGCAAAGACGGTACTCTCGAAGGTTCGCTCCTCGACCATTTCAGCTTCGATGCGCAGGTTTTGCACCGCCGTTTTATCGAGAATAACAGTAGTGGCAGCCCGGTCGACTTCAATTTTGTCGGCGGCAAATGTGGTAATCCCAAAGGAAACCAGGGGAAGGATGATCAATTTTGATCGTGTCATTAGGTATATAAAAGTTTGATTCAGTTCAGATAGAGAGAAAAAGCCCGAATGAGGGCGGAAAAATCAGCAGTCCGGGGGACGCTGAAACACGGGCGGACACAGAAATGGCGCCCGCCGGATCTATCTGAAATCAAACGTTATACCGTTGCAGACTGGGCAACGACAATTGTTGGAGCCTGTAGAGGCGTGGAGGCGGATGTTTCCAGCGTTCCTCGCTATTTACTCCGGAGCAAAGCGAATCGATACAGGAATGTAAAAATACAGAAACAATGCCCGGACAGGCCAATTCGATGATCGGAGGCAAATCGATTACAAAGCCTTCGGCATCACAATTGCACCGGCCGGAGCTTTCTTCAGACTCTCCGTGATCACAGTCTTCGTGATCGTGACCGTGAGAACAGGAATGCACATGTTCAGAGCCGGTAGGGAGAAGTTGATGAACACAAATGCGACCACCACCCGCCAGAAAAACCGCGAGGCACAGTGCAATCACAAATTTGTTTACTCTTCTAAACACACCAACTAGTCCTTTCTAACACGGGATCTGTCAACTTTTTGATACATAGATATTGGGGAACCACGGTGATGTAGTTACATTAAAATGAACCTTTTCAGCGCTTTTTCTAAACTTTCCCGGGAATGTGAATTGTACCCTGTACGATCCTTCACTGTACCCTGTTAGGTTTCTGAACCGAACTCCATACAGGTGTCGACGCATGAACTAACTCTGAATCACCGTTTCCGATAATTACGCCAATACCTGTGAAATAAGGCTTGCCTCACCCTCCTGCATTCGCTCATGATAGTGAACGAATTAAGAAAACGATTCAGCCCCGCTTCACGAATCTCCGTTTTAAGTATGGACACCTGTAATACTATCGCATTTTTGACTCCGAAAATTCTGGAAGGAGTAGCTTCAGGATTACTTCTTGCCGCAATATTCTGGATATCGGGCCTGTTCATGACCTGGTTCCGGTCGCGATCGACCGACGTAGCCACGTTGCGGAAATACGAGAGGCTCAGAGCCAAAGTAGAGGTTCTTTCGAGCCTGGCGCGTATTCAAACCTCTGATCAAGCCGGTAATATCGATGAACGAAAAGATATCCTGATCAAAAACGAACTGAATTTGCTGCTCGAAGAGTTGGAAAGCGAAGTCGCAGGGAATGATGTAACTACTGAAAACACCGCTACGCCGAAACAATCCAAGCATTTCGGATTTGCTCAAATCGCCCGTCCTTTGCAACTGGGACCTTCCGGCGGATTTTTCCCCTGGCTGCTGAAAGTCTTCTTCTGGATTTCCCTGTTCCTTCTCACCTTGATGTTAATCTTCACCATCGCTGTGAACATTTCTCCAAAAGGTTTCCTCATGACCGGTTACTATGACGCGACCAATACCTGGATTCAAAAAGACAGCCCGGGAAACTGGAATCAAGACACCAAACAATGGGAACCCTGGACGGAAAACGAGATCCGTGAACAGGTCAGTATAATGAAGAGTGGTTTTACCGGCGTTTTTGTGTTTCAGCTTTTCTGCTGCCTCTTCTTTTGGGGAATCGCAAAACTGGCCCACCGGAAAAAAAAGCCGACTTCATCTGCACCTCCTCCGTTGCAGGTCAAACCGGGGACGGCTTGAATACAACATGCCGGAAGTTCCAAAATTGACCGCCTATTCAACCGGTCGCTCAAAGATAAGTTCGACATAGCAAGAGCGACCGTCCGCACCGGTTGCCGGAGCATAAGCCTGGACGAAGCGCCAGCCGTCTGCCGCGAACCGGTGAATCGTTTCCCGGTAATCCGTAGAAATTTTATCACCCCAAAAGTTCGTTTCAATTTTGAGGCTCTCGAAGTGGTATTCAAAGTTTTGGTTTCTATTCGCTGTCATAACTACTTATTTCGATTCTATCCTCTGCAGCCATCCTGCAAAATTATTTAATCCGCCCTGTTTTGTATTCTCAACCTATGCGACGATTGCCCTGCCAAAGTGATGAAACGTGATCATCCGTTATTATTTTCCTGCGTGGCGGAACTGGGCCTCCTGCGTC
>JARGOZ010000280.1 GCA_029213025.1 Verrucomicrobiales bacterium | reverse complement strand
ATCATATCTGGCTCATCTTTCGTGATCTTGTGTATTTTAATCACTTTATAAGACATAGCTTTTCCCCTTTTAGTTTGAGTGATTACATCAACGTAAAATGAATATTTGAAAGGGTTTTCGCCTAACTGTTTAACTCTAGCCTCATCCATTTCAGATGCGAAAAAGACTGGTAAATGATGCCTATTCAACTCTTCGATCACGCCTCTGTCAGGCGTTTTTGCTGCTTCTATCTTGCTCTTTTTGCTGAGTTGGTGAAAATACAATAGGGCGTTTTTGGTAATATGTTCGTCGGTGGCATTAGCATTATCTATATACTTCCTTATTTCGATTCCGGCTTTCACGCAATCCGGATCAAGATAATCATATTCCATTTCACTGTTCCCGCTTCTTACTCGCAATCTAATCGCGCCTTTTGTTTTTCTTGATACAGGCGCAAGAAGCTTTTCGAAGTTTTCTGCTGACTTAATGGTGGGAGGTATCATATCAACTGTCTTTCCAAGAAAGTATTTCATGTAGGCATCTATATGTTTTACGAATTGAGTTAATATGAGGTAATTATCCATCACTGCAATAGTAGGGATGATAGCTGCTGCGATTGGTGCGAGTTCTGTCTCTATCGATCCATTTTTTACACTAGTGATAACTAACGAAATTTCATCTGCATCTACTTTGTATCCTTGCTGCTTAAGGTTTAATTGATACTCGTTTGACAACCCCTCTAACCCATCGATAAAATCTTGAATTTCTACAGGCTCGTTAATATCGAATTTAACGGTCATTCTTGCGTCGCCAATGGCTGATGGTAAGTCCATTCGCGGATTTTATCTTGAAAATACAAAAAATCAATTATCATCTCCGTATGCATAGGGGATAGCTGCGTTTATTTACTAAGCAACTCCATGCTAACTTTTGTTTTTAAGAACACGGTTTCGTGCCATATTCCGAATAGGTTGAGCCTTGGTCTTGATCTCTTACGAGCACACTTTGGTCCGAGTCCTTTAGACGTGGTTTTCAAGATCGGAAAACCCTGCCCTCTGCAGGCTTTAGCCAATGCTGAGGTAATTTATCAGGCTCCGCCTTGAAGGGTGATCGGCATCTCGGAAGGGCGGGGACCGTTGTCTAGGAGAGTGATTGCTTCGTAGCCGCTGAGATCGGATTTGAGAAGCTCTCGCCCAAGGCGCTGATAACGTGCGTAACTAAGTCTTGCGCGTCCCGCCGCAGCCTGCCTTTTACAGAAAATTGCTCTAAAATTCCGCCACCTTTGAGGGACTCTAAATCCTCTGTGGCGTATGTTCGGGCGCGACCTCGAAGTTTCGAAAGGCGTTCGATCTCTTCTTGAAGTCGCTTCTGTTCCCTCTTTGTGCGACCGCTCCCAAACGCAACATCACAAACTTTTTTGACGCTTATACCGACCACTATCAGAGCCGCGATTCCGGCAGTCATCGGATTAAGCCCCAAAAGAGTCAGACCTGATATAGTTCCAAGTGTGGCGAGTCCACTTGTTAATCCGACTGCACTGAACCCAACGCTACCTGCGAAGTAAAGGCTGGCCAAAGGAACACCAACCGCTGTGGCGCGGGCGAGTAACTCTGAGGGGTTGTCTTCATCAGCAAGCTCCGTATCTTTTGCGCCAATCTTTTCAAGTAACCTATTCTCCCAGCGAACCCATTCCTGCAAGAATGCAATCTGCTCCTGGCGAACAGCCAGACTCGTTAAAAACTCGTGTATCTTTACTATTTCGCTTGTGTCTTTTGAAGTGTCGAGATGAGCGACTCCTTCTTTTGCCAACGACATTCGAATCTCATCGTTGGTAAGCAATTCGTCGGGAATCTCTGCTTCAAGAATCTGGTGCGGTTCAAAGATCGCAGTGTGAAGAATGTCTTGTCGGTCACCTGCGGGCATCTCTAGTGTCGCGAAGATTTGGTAGAGACGTTCACCTTCGGGGGGGCGAATCTTCTGATCGACCATCGATGGTTTGAGAAACGAAAGAACGTATGCACGATGAAATTGTTGAGGAATGGTCATGAATCCAGAGGCTCAACGATCAAGCCCTCGGAGCCTAACGGCAAGTGAACTTTGACGCAATTTCTCCCGAGGTTCCGATGAGGTGATCGGTGGAAAGGATCTATTGTCGGCGATTTTACCACCTTGGTAAAGATTTCATTTTCTGATTTAGATTGGAAATATCTCACCGGACTTCATGCATACGGATTCACCGTCTTTACCTCCGCGTGAGTAAAGTCGGCAACATTTCGTGTAGACGCAGTTAAATCAGATACGGTAATTCTTTCCAGGGAAACGCGGGCTACCCAGCACGCAAATGGAAATTTCAGATTCGTTTAATTGACAAGCGTAACCGTTTCGGCTACAGTTGTAACCGTGAAGAGAAATCCCGGCATCACTGACGCGGAATGGAAGATTATGGAAATCGTATGGGCAAGAAATCCCACTACTTCGCAGGAGATCATTTTGTCACTCAAAGATCAGGTTGATTGGAAGTTTGAGACTATTAAAACACTGATTTCACGGCTCGTAAAAAAAGGAGCGCTCAGCTACGAAGTCGTTGGAAACCGATACAACTACCGACCGGCTATCGAACGAAGCGAGGCCATTTCATCGGAAATGGATACATTCTTCTCCCGGGTGGGGCGTGCATCACTTGCTCCATTACTAAGTCACTTCGCGGAATCTAAAGAGGCTCTTAGTGATGAAGAAATCGTTGCTCTTAAAAAATTGCTTCACGAAAAAGGAGGCCGGAAATGATCGGGCTTTTTGAAACTATATTTTATCAGAACGTCATCATCGCCTCACGGGATGCAGCTATTCTATCCATTACCGTTGGACTCGTACTACTCATTGTGGGCAATCGAATACCGCCTGTTTGGAGGCATGGCTTGTGGTTGCTGATTGCGGTTAGATTATTTGCTCCCGTTTTACCGGGTAGCTTTTTATCCTGGCAAAATGTAATTCCTACCTATGCATGGGACATCGCACCGCCATTCCAAACTTCGCAACAAGTCGAGGTCGGACAAACCCTTTCAGCTCCGGTATCTGATCCTCTTCGGTCCGTCAGGAAACCTAGTTTTGAGGCTCCTTCCATGATGCAAATATTCGCGCTGATATGGATGTCCGGCCTTGCCCTGATTCTGAGTATCACCAGCTTTCAATATTGGAGGTTTAGCAAACAAGTCCGGCGATTGCGCGATTTCGATAGCAGGGCAATAAACCGAGTCACGGATCTGTTAAATCAGCTCGTCAAACAGGGTAACCTCCACCGCACTCCCGCAATCCTGATCACCGATGGCGTTTCGTCACCTGCAGTGACGGGCATTTTTCGACAGGTAATTTTACTACCCAGGAAACTTATTACAACCCTGTCGGATGAAGAGATTAGCTTTGTCCTCCGGCATGAACTCGCCCATTTCCAACGACATGATGTATGGACGAATTGGTTGTTAACAATTCTACAGGCTGTTCATTGGTTTAACCCGATCATTTGGTGGGCCTTCCGCCGCACCCGAATCGAAGCCGAGTGCGCCACCGACGTGCGAGTCATGCAAAACCTCGGCCACGTCGGTGCCACCAACTACGGAAGTGCTTTGATCCGAATTTTGGAGCACACATCCGCTAAAACAGGAGCGGCTATCCCCGGGGTAATCGGAATCGCCGAAAGCCGCCGTGAGCTGAAAAAGCGAATCTCATTAATTTCATCTTTCACGGGGAAACGCCGCCGCCTGGGCACGGTGACCGCATTGGCATTATTCATGGCAATGGCTGGGTTTGGATTGACGCAGGCACCAAAGGAAGAAAGAAGGGCGAGCGCCTCTTCGTCAACTGAAAGCACTGCGAATATCCTCAAGGCATCTCTGCCTGAAGTCGAATTTCGCGATCAACCATTACGTAAAGTTCTCAAATGGCTTGAATCCAAATTTCCAGAAAATGGTCCGAAATTTGTTGTCGATGGCAAAGTCGATCAAAGCCGGGAGATCACTTTAGTAATGTCAAACGCCCCGATCGCTGAGGTTCTGCGTTTTTCTACAAACCTCACCTCGACACAATACCGCATTGATGGAAGTTCTATACTCATTTCACCGGCATCGGGCAAATCAGCTGGCACAGGAAGACCGGCGCGAAGCAGCGGTGGTAATAATATTAGAGGACCATCGATTCAATTCAGAAATGACCTCCCGGTTTATCCGCTGTCCCCAAAACTTAAAGAAATTGCCTCCGACTACCTCATTTCCGAATTTACGATTTCAAACAAGACACTTTCAGCGGCGATTGCTCAGCTAGTCGAACTGAGTAAAACGATTGATCCGGATGGAGACGGTGTAGAGATTTCAGTTTCAGAAGGAGTGGTTCAGAATAAGGCGTTACAATTTACCTTAAAAAAAGTTTCTATACTTTCCGTCACGGAATACATGGCCAGAGCATTTGGGGCCGTCACCACAATCAAGAATGGGAAGGTCGTCATCGTTCCCGACAAAAACCCCGATGAAGCTCCTGTAATGCGCGTTTGGAACGTGTTGCCGAATAAATTTGCAGGGAATGATCCCAAAGAAGTTCTCCGAACGGCAGGCGTTGAATTTCCTGAAGGAGGAGGCTCTGCTATATTATATGCTGAAGACCGGAATCAATTAATCATTCGCCATTCGAAAGCCTACTGCGATAAAGTGGAAGCCTGGCTCATCAACACAAAAACAATGGCTCCAAGATAACGAATTGCGTACAATACCCGAACCCGATGCGCCTGACTTGATGTCACAACGCAATACCCAACAACCGATGAAATTCTCCACAATGATCAATACGGGTCCCTTGCTCATGGTTCTTCTCCTCGCTCAGGCACCAAAGGCTCCCGCTCAGGAATCGCCGATATGGAATCTCTTTTCAGCCCCGTTTGAAAAGCTCAGTAGCGTCGAATTCGAAATGGTCAGACGAGGCTTCTATGACGAAGGCTTTCTAGCATGGAGAAATTCGACCAAATTTCCGCTCGATCCAAGAGGTTCGAAACCCTCTATAAGAGCGCATAAATATATCTCAAACGGACCTTTGTTTGCCTACGATTGCCTGTCGCGGAGTGAAGATGGGGCCATTTTGATTAGTGAGAAAGGAGCCTGGGACGGATCAAACTGGCAGCGGCTGAAGCGGCTGGGCGGGAGAAATAGATTGGAGATCGCACGCAAACGGCAGGGAGTCTACGAGTTGATGTCCTCCAATGCCATGCCGTACCAGGAGGCCTTCACCTTTCTCATGGCACCAACACCGATCCCTGGAACAAGCCCCTTTCCTGACAGCTATAAGTGGGTAGTTACGCTGGAATCACTCCGCAATCCCGAGGTATGGAAATCCGCATTGGCTCGAGTCCGGGGTGAAATTGAAGCGGCCGACTACAAGGGACAAGCCTGTTGGGTGTTCGTGGTTGACGGGGGAGTTGGCCTTGGTGACCGGAAGACTCCACTTTTTCACAAAGTGTGGCTGCCCATAGCCCATCCGTCGTTCCCGGTTCGCGTCGAATCCCGCTCGGTGCCGAAGAACACCGCGTGGATCGAGTTTGAAGTGCTGGAGTTTTCAGATCCGGTTCTCCTGGAAGAGGGCGTGAGTATCCGCTATCCGCTCAAGTATCGCAGAACGTATCTAAATGCTCCGGGTCGAAACAGGAATTTGCCCTTTCGAACCGAGGAGATAGAGATCAGGAAAGCTCGATTCAATCTGCCCCTAAGCAAGGAAGCCTTTTGCATCGATGCCTCCGAAGCCATACAGGTTAAAAATCTGGACACAGGACGGATCATCCGGCTGAAATAGAAAAAGCAGGCATTCAAAGGGCAGCTCGCCGCACTTCATAATTGACGAAGTGAGCAAGCAAAACAGATGTGAAAACACGGTCTTTCCCGGCTTCTATTCGGTAATTATCCCGCCGGACACGGGATCGCGCAGCAGGCGGGCGGGCTCACTCATCCCGAAAAGTTGGCGCAAAATAACAGAAAATACACGCAATATACGGTTTTTCTTTTTCCGTCACCGAATAGAATCAGACCCAGAATTCAACGATAAGAAACAAACGATATGACTCAATATTTCGACTGCGAAAAGATTCAGTATGAAGGCGCGGACTCCAAAAATCCGCTCGCTTTTAAACACTACAATGCTGACGAGGTGGTCGGCGGCAAAGCCATGAAAGACCACCTCCGTTTCGCCGGTGCCTACTGGCACGTGATGCGCAACGACCTGTCCGACCCATTCGGAGCGGGAACGGCTCACATGCCCTGGGACGATGGTTCCAATTCCGTCGAAAACGCCTTGAAGCGTGTTGATGTGTTCTTCGAATTTCTCGATAAAACCGGCATCGAATTCTACTGCTGGCACGACCGCGACATCGCACCCGAGCTGAACGATCTACAAGCTTCCAGCGACGCGCTCGATTCGGTTGTTGCCAAACTGAAGCAGAAGCAGGCCGAAACCGGTGTGCAACTCCTCTGGGGCACGGCTTGCCTATTCTCCCATCCGCGTTACGCGCAGGGAGCCGCCACTTCTCCCGATGCTTCGGTATATGCCTATGCAGCGGCACAGGTAAAGAAAGCGCTGGAAGCGACCAAAGAACTGGATGGTCTCGGCTATACCTTCTGGGGAGGTAGGGAAGGCTATTCCACGCTGTTAAACACCAACATGAAACGAGAACTCGATCATCTCGCGGCGTTTTTCCATATGGCAGTGGATCACGCGAAAAAAATCGGTTTCGACGGGCCTTTCTACATCGAACCCAAACCACGCGAACCCTCCACCCACCAGTACGACAGCGATGCCGCGGCATGCCTGAATTTCCTGCGTGAATATGGCCTGACAGATCATTTCAAGCTGAATAT
>JARGOZ010000019.1 GCA_029213025.1 Verrucomicrobiales bacterium | reverse complement strand
TGTCGTTCATTTCGTTTACTTTTCCTTTCATTGCTTTGAAGATCAATCGAATAATAGCGGCTGCGGGTTGTTCCGATGCTCATGCTGCGGGATCGTGAAGGGAGGCCAACCGGGGCGGTTTGGCTGATGTTTCCGGTGTAGCCGTATCCGGTCTCGTCCGTGCGGCTCTGCGAACTGATGCGGACGGACTGGCAGTCCATCCTACGATAAATTCATACGCGGATTCGTGTTTGTCACCGGTATCGATACCACCCGCAATGGGCTCATTGCAGCCGGCGACAGGATTGTCGCTATTCCTTGTGGGGGAATTCCGGCCAGCGAGATAACCACGCCGGAGGACTCCTGGTCCCGGCGGCTTTGAAAAAAGTATAGGGCGAAACCTCGTTGCGAGCAAAAGTTCCAGGGCCGCGGGCCGGCTATTCCTCTTCTTCGAGAGCGGCGGGGCCGATGTGGCGAATGTCAGCTGCTTCTTCTATGTAAACGGTGTCTTCGCCTATATTTACGGCGTGATCACCAATCCGTTCGAGGCAGCGGACGATAAAGATGAGATTCAGATAGGTGCGGAGATTTTCCTGATCTTTCTCAATCGCTCTCGTTAGATCTTTGATCGCTTTCTTATGCAGTCTGTCCAGCTCCTGATCTTTATCAAAAAGCGTCAAAGCCAGTTGGGAGTTACCGTCTGAAAAAGCACGAACCGCCTCGGCAACCAGCGACGCCGCAAGCGCGTGAACCGGCTTGATCAGCTGGATTTCCGGCACTTCGTTTTTCTTAATGATTTTACGAGCCCGGCGCGCTATATTTTCGGACTGGTCGGCGATCCTTTCAAGGTTGGTGGATACCTTCATCGATGCAACAACGGCGCGCAAATCAGATGCGAGCGGATTGAAACGGAGCAGGATCTCCATCCCCTCTTTGTCGATGCTGCGCTCGTAAGCATTTACCTCCTCATCTTCAGCGATGGCATCATTGCAGAGATCTTCATTCCTTTGAAGCAGGCCATGTACAGCATTGTCGAGGTTGCCGCCGGCAATGGCTGCCATATGCAGGACGGATGCTTTCATGCCTTTGAGAGATGAATCAAAGTCACGGATAATGTGCGGAGTTTCGTTCATATTGTAGTAGTAAATTAGAGGGCTAGCCAAAACGACCGGATATATAATCCTCGGTCTGTTTAACGGCAGGAGATCCAAACAACCTGGTGGTTGAATCGTATTCGATCAGTTCTCCCAGATAGAAAAACGCGGTCTTATCCGAGACGCGGGTCGCCTGCTGCATATTATGCGTAACAATGACGATGGTAAACTTCGATTTCAACTGGGTAATCAGATCCTCCACTGTGGCGGTTGATATGGGGTCGAGCGCGGAACAGGGCTCATCCATCAGAATGATTTTCGGCTGAACGGCAATGGTTCTGGCAATACAAAGACGCTGCTGCTGGCCACCGGAAAGACCGAGGCCACTGGCATCGAGCCGGTCTTTAACTTCTTCCCAAAGCCCGGCGCCAATCAGACTTTCCTCTACCGATTGATCGAGTGTCGCTTTGTCTTTGATACCCTGAATTCGCAAACCATAGGCGACGTTTTCGTAGATACTTTTCGGGAACGGATTGTATTTCTGGAATACCATTCCGACGTGCTTACGCAGTTCGATTTCGTCTACATATTGATCGTAAATGTCGGTGCCGAGGATTTCGATACTTCCTTTGGTGATCGATGCGGTCGGGATGAGGTCGTTCATCCGGTTGAAACAACGCAACAGCGTCGACTTACCGCACCCGGAAGGTCCAATGAAGGCGGTAACTTCGCCCCCTTGAATCTCCAACGAGATATCGCGCAGCACATCTTTTTTGCCGTCATAGGCAAAGTTCAGATCATTTACTTTGATCACTTTTTCGGTTTCTTCCTGCGAGCTTTCGTGGCTCGATGTGACGGCACTACTTTCCGGTGCAGGAGGGCTTATATTTTCCTCGGTTGGCATAAGAACTTTACTGCTGCTCATTCGAATTTTCAGTTTCGGGATTCTATCGGTTGTTGAGATATTAGTTCGATTTTTTGTGTGACGATTACCACTTCATTTTTTTCCGGTAATGGATACGAAGAAATACCGACAACGCGGAGAGGCACATCACCAAAACCATAAATACAAATACAGATCCGTATTGCATGGGTCTGGTATATTCGGATTGCGGAATCCTCGCAGCCACAGTGTAGATGTGGTAAGGCATTGCCTGAACCGATTCGGTAAAGAAGCCGAACACCTGGGACAGCATCCTTCCGAAAAATCCGGATTCCGGGTTCACTGCCAACCCCTGCCAGGGCAGTTTATCTTTGTGCGCCAGAGCTGCGGTAAACATAATCGGAGCCGTTTCTCCGGCCACACGGGTGATTCCGAGAACCGATGCCGTCAACATGCCGGGAAATGCGTAGGGAAGAACGGATGTCCGGATTGTCTGCCATTTGGTCGCACCGAGGGCGAGTGAAGCTTCGCGAAACCCCATAGGAATGGCTTTCAGCGATTCTTCGCAGGCGGTGATGATTACCGGCAGCACCATGACGGCCAGGGTACAACCCCCGGCCAGCATACAGGTCCCCCACCCCTGAAAGGCGAGATATTTTTCGGTACCGAACAACTGAATAGCTCTCCATCCTTCCACCCGCAGTTCCGATGCGGTTGTAATGACCGGGAAGAAGAGACAGAACAAACCCAGACCAAAAAGACCGAAAACCACCGATGGAACACCGGCGAGGTTCATAATGGCCAGGCGGATCACATTGATAAACCGGCCTTTTGAACTGTATTCGTTCAGGAAGATCGCTGTAGCCTGACCAATTAGCAAAGCAATCACGATACAGATAATGGTAAGTAACGCAGTTCCTACCAATGGACCCAAAATCCCTCCTCCGGAATAAGAGTGAGTGTGCTCTTTGGCTATTTCCACACCCGGATTGTCTTTTTTCCACTGCGAGTAATCGGAGAAAGCCAGCTGCCTCTCAGTTCCGTCTTGCGTTTCGAAAACCACTAACGTTTCCGGACTGCGGGTAAAGAATTCGACATTGATAAATGGAGCTTCCGCCCTGAAAACAACCGGAGCGCCTTTGACTATGATGTCGCCGAATATATAGGCGGCACAGGCAAGAATCCCGTAAGTGGCGAGACGAAACACCCAACTCACTGCGGTATCCGTTTGGCGACGCTTTTGAGTTTGCGGCGCAAAAGGTCTCTCTTTGTTGAGAATTTGATTATCAGAAAATTCGTTCATCGAAGTATCTACTTTAAACTGTACCCTGTTGAATGTGCGACTGTACCCTGTTGAATCGTTCTCTATACTTTCTGGAAGCGAATCAGGATTTTCTGTGCGCCGTAGTTCACCGCAAGGGAGATGAAGAATAGAACCATCCCCACCATAAAAAGGGCTCTCCAGTGTAGAGATCCGTTATCTACCTCTCCGAGTTCCTGTGCAATAATCCCGGTCATCGTGTGGGCCGGTTGCGCTATAACCCCGAGGCCTTCACTGAAGTCGGGAATTTTGATTTTGTTACCTGCGACAAGCAGCACCACCATGGTTTCCCCGATAATGCGACCGAAGCCGAGCAGGGCCGCTGCGATAATACCGGACATAGCGGTCGGAAATACCACTTGAAGAACGGTTTGCAGTTTCGAGGCACCCAAAGCGAGTGAGTTTTCCGAAAAAGCCCCTGGAACGTTATTAAGAGCATCTTCCGCGAGGGTGAAAATCGTCGGCACCGCCATAAAGGCGAGGAGCAATCCGGCGTTCAAAATCGTAAGACGTTCCGACATCGGGAATCCCGGAACCCAGGAGAGCCATTCGACCTGGCTGACATTCCGGAGCATGGTTCCGAGAACAAAAATCCCGAAAAATCCGAGAACAACCGATGGAATCGCTTCAATAAATTCGATCGCCGGCTTCACAAGGTTCTGCTCATGCACCGGAGCGAGTTGATTCACATAGATCGCAGCGGAAACGGCAAACGGAACGGCGACCACCAGTGCGATAATCGAGATCATAAGCGAACCGGTAAACAGCGGAAGTAACCCGTAAAAATCGTGCCAGGAACTGTTCGTCACCCAGTCTTTCCCGAAGATAAATGCCGTCACGGAACCAATGACCGAATAGCGTTTATCGTGGTTCCATTTATCCATCTTTTTCAGACTGGCGGAAACGGTGGAGTCAAAAGTACGCTCCGCTTTGCGGGCATGCTTCAACCTCTCGCGAGCCCCCTGGGTAGAGGCTTTTTCAGGAAGCTGTTTAACCAAAGCAGCAACTTCGGTGCGCATTTTTTCGGCTATCGCTTTGTGTTCGGGAATCGCCGCATAGAGCGGTTGCGTTAAGGTCGCAAAGTCCGGCTCCTTAATCATGACAGCTTCCGCCATTTTTATCTTTCTCGCCTTTTCCTCCGGATCACTGGTTTTCGCAGCGCCCTCCAGCAATGCAGCCCGACGGCCCGGTGCGGTATCAAACTTTTCCGACTCTCTTTTTGCCTCGGAAGCCACGCGTTTCAGTTTCGAGTGAAGCGATTTGAGCGGCTTTGCGGCATCCCGCAGAGCAGTCACCGTCGCCTTAAAATCAACGAGTTGCTCAGCTGCGGCGGCTTTTTTCCCGGCACTGATTTTTTTCAACTCAGCAACATAAGGATGATCCCCCTGCGCATCGGGCTCATCGCGAAGAACCGCTTCGCGAAATTTTTCCCTCTGCTCTTCGCTGAGCTTAAGACTGGCATCGTCAAACTTCCAGGTCAGGCTGTTGTTCAATATGGTCTCCGATGCCTTGCGCAGTTCCGGTCGCAATTCCGCGATAACCGGCTCGAGTTGTTGTTTCTCCGCGTTGAGTTCGCTGATCTCTTTCTTCAGCTCAGCGATTTTTTCGCCGTCCACAGCGGGGTCAAGTTTTGCGAGATCCTCCTCTGCCTCTTCGAGATCATCGACCACATCCTCCAGGTCATCCAAATGATCTTCGAGCCGGTCCCGAACCCGTGAGGTCTCATTTTTCACCAAACTCTGCACCGCCCGGTAGGCAGCCAGGAGGTTATCCTGCTCCAGAGAGGTTTGATTCAGCTCGGCGTAGTAGGCAACGTTCGCGTTACTGTAAAGTATCGTAAAATCGTTTACTTCATCCCCGACGAAGTCGACAAACTCCTGTCCGGATTTCCGGTATGCTTTCAAACCCTGGTGATGATCCGGGAAAAACAGCAGCGCCTCCCGGGCCAGAAACACACAAATCAGGACCAAAATCACGATGGCGAGACTTGCGTTCCCGCTGAAGAAAAAGCGGATAAAGTCTTGTAAATCAAGGCCGAAAACCGTGAAGCCTTTTTTTCGAAATTGCCCGCCGCGGATTTTGCTATCGGCAGAAGGAGTAGAAGAAGGGTCGGATTGACTCATTCCAGTAATATTGTGCGTTCCGGAAAACTTCCCTGTTTTCCACGGGTTTGATAGTAAACGAAAGGGTGAGGTTTACCTCTTTTCAGTCGTAACGATTTTGTCACCGTTGCCGGAAATAAAGAACCCGGCACGTTGCCGCACCGGGATTACGATATAATGATTGCCGGAGTCTTGACGAGACTCCGCCCAAATTAGTTAGCAGGAATAAACCCAACACGGTCTACCACTTCACCAGCTTCTTTTGTAGTAGTTGCCCAGGTAAGGAACTTTTCAGCAGCAGGAGAAATCTTTCCTACAATAGTGTAGTAATGAAGGCTGCGGGCGATAGGATACTCTTCAGCATTCTTCGGCTTAAGCTCAACACCGTCAACCAGAACAGGCTTGATTCCCTCTTTGTCTGTGTAAGCCAGACCAACATATCCGATTCCGTTGGCATTTTTAGCCACTTCTTCAGCAATCTGCTCGTTACCAGCCATTTTCTGGGTGTCAGAACCGTAGTCACGCTTGTTCATCCCCAACTCCTGGAAAGACTTGTAAGTCCCGGAAGAAGTGTTTCTTGTGTAAACTGAGATAGGACCTGCCTGACCGCCCACTTCGCTCCAGTCAGTGATGTCACCAGTGAAGATCCCCTCGACTTGCTCGAGAGTAAGGGTGCTGACGCCGCTGTTTTCGTTCACGATCACTCCGATCATGTCGTAAGCAGCTGTCCAGTCTTTGATTTCCATTCCATCAGCAGTGAATTTCTCTACTTCGGAATCTTTGATGTTACGGCTGGACATTCCGATGTCGCCGGTTCCTGCGAGGAGGTTGGTGAAAGCAGTGGAAGATCCTTCCGCTGCGATCTCAAAGCTTACTTCGTTTCCAGCAGCTTTATATGCCTCAGCAAGCTGAGGAACCATCTTGGCACCAAGAGTGTCGGAACCCTTGATAACGATTTTGTCTTCAGCGAGAACCGATCCGGTTGCAAGGGCTGCAGCAGCAAATAGCGCAATTGATTGTTTCATGAATGTTATAATGAGTGCGATTTAGTTTTGTTTTGTTCGGCCAGAGAATTTTCTCTCTGACGGCGCTAACATTCATCCTCCGCCACGCCCTTCAACCGCAGTCGCGTGTCAAGTTTGTCAAAAAAGTAGTATGCTGTTGTGTGTCGAAAATCCGCTTCAGCGCACCCTTCTCCGGTTTTCGAACTGAATTTGCTGTAGTCCCTCCGGCCTGCTTTTTGATTCCGCAATCCGCTCCTGAAGACGGGCTGAGAGTTCTTTTACCAAAGTCTCAAACTGCGGATCACCAGCCAGATTTTTCATTTCATCTTTATCAGTTTCGTGGTCGTAGAGCTCATTCCCCAGGTTCCCGTCTTCGCCCCATTCGGTATAGCGATACCGGGTGGTTCTCAGACTGTATCCGGATTCATACTGAGAGAGAGCATCTATTCTCGGCTCCGCTCCGGAATCAGACAGCGCAGGTACAAGGCTGACCCCGGATATATATTTCGGCGTCTTCGCTCCGATCCCGGCCAGTTCCGCAAGCGTCGGGTAAAAATCCACCATCTCCGCCGGCGAACGGGACGTCTCCCCCTTTGCTGTGACACCGGGTCCGGCCAAAATCAGAGGAACCCGTGTCGCGTTTTCAAAAAGAGTCGTTTTCTGCCAGTGACCGTGTTCCCCCATGTGATAGCCGTGATCAGAAGTAAATAGAACAATGGTATTTTTGCTCAATCCTGTTTCCTCCAAAGCATCCAGAACCCGGCCGATCTGAGCATCGGCAAAAGTGATCGATGCGTAGTAGGCCTGAATCACCTCGCGGGCGAGGCTGTCTTTGAGATTGATCTGATCCTTCTTACGCCGAACTGATTTGCGGGCCGGTCCCGGAATCGTGTCAAAGTATCCTGCCGGTTCAGTTGGAACTTTTATTGAGTCGAGAGGATATAGATCGAAATACTTTTTCGGAGCTACATACGGCGTGTGCGGACGAAACATTCCCACAGCAAGATAAAACGGTTTTCCGTTTTCCGCCGACTTACGAAGCTGGGCAATCGCTTCATCCGCGATCATACCGTCGGTTTGTTCTTCATCCGTGCCATCAGCGGCGTACCAGCTGAGTGTACCGCCGAAACTTCCCGGTCTCAGCGAAAAAATCTTATCCTCTTCCTCCACATCCCGGCCCCGGGGATTAAAAGTAGCGTTCCACGAATAGGGATCATCGTGGCCACTGGTACCGATGTGTTTGGGAACATTGTAATGGTAGATTTTTCCGATCCGGGTTGCGAAATACCCCTCATCCCGAAACAACTGGGACATGGTTTTCACATTCGGCAAATGCTCGCGAATGTAGATAGCATTGCGGTGAATCAGAGTTTGATCCGGGTAGAGACCGGTCATAAAAGACGCCCGACTCGGACCGCAGAGCGGATACTGGCAATAGGTCTGATCGAACCTTACCCCGCGCTTCGCGAGGCTGTCGATGTTCGGTGATTGCACCTGGTCGTGTCCATAGCAACCCAGATCGCAATTCAGATCATCGCAAATCAGGAAAAGCACATTGGGCTTTGCTTCGGAAAAACCGGAAAAAACAAATAAGGTAGCCGCCAGAAACAGATAAATCGATTTTCGCATGGGCTTTTATAGACCCGATACAGAAAGGCAACAGGTCCGCGATTTGGGAGATCAATGTCCCATATGACTCATCCGACCAATATCACAGGTTGCCTCCACCCAATGATGACCGATTTTCTGCCATGCCGAACGAACCTGCCAACGAAAAGAAACTGATCATCCTCCCGGGCGAAGGGACGGGTGCCGGAACAGACCTCCTCGATGCTCTGATCCATCATTTCTCAGACGGCGAAGCTACCATTTCCGACCTCGATCCAAAACTGATCAAGGAACTTCGCGAAGAGTTGGAACGCAGCCCATTCTTCAGCCAGGATATGAAAAACCTCTGGCTTATGCTGGAAAAAGCGCTGACAAAAACCGGCCGGAACCCTGGAATCGATGATCAAATTCGACTTCTAAATCTCGCTTGCGGCCACTGCGAAGAAGGCTCCATCCTACCGGCGTTCTTTGGAAAAGGCGGCAAACGGGTCCGACAGTTTGCTATGGATCTTCGCGACCGTGAGATCGATAAAGCCAGGCGCCGCTATAACATGACCGAAAACCTTTTCCGCAAGGCAGGCATTCCCCGGGTCCGCGAAAAAGACGAACGAAACACGGTTGAATTCGTCGCCGATGACGCCACTCACCTAGTCGGATACGGTCAGGTTCCGGCCCGGTTTGATGTGATTTTCATCCGCCACCAAAACCTCTGGCATGACCGGGAGGTATGGAAAAAAATCTACGAGTTTGTTATCAACCGACTCGAACCGGATAACGGAGTTTTATTTATTACTTCCTACTTCGACCGGGAACATATTCTTGCTCTGGAACTGTTAAAAACTCTCGGTGGAAACGTACTATTCACCGAACAGAATCCCCACACCCGCGAACTGGATTACCCCGGAAAAACGGTGGACCGCCACGTCGCCGCGATTGTGCAGAGTTAGTTGACGGCTCTTATTCTTCCGCCTCACCGGCTTCCGCCGCTTTCGTTTCCGGCTGCTTCGGTTTCGGTTTGCCCCATTCGATATCATACCCCCTGGTATCAATATGTATAAACGGGCCGCGGTAGGAACGGTTTTTGTAGAAACCGAGTCCGCCGATCAGTTGATCATGCCACGGCTCGGTCAAAATCTCGTGGACCGCTTCAAAAAGTATATCAGCATCCGAGTCACCGCTTACCCCGTCCAGATCGAGATCGTCCATTCTGCCGTCGCCATTCACATCGACATAGATATCCGCCGCGTCTCCATAGAGATGCCTGCTGTACGTCGTGCTGTTACCAATAGCTCTGTTATAGGCGGGTGTACGATAACCACTCATCAAATAGAACCCGTCCGTCCTGAAGCCTTTGTTTTCCAGATTCTCGATCAGCAATTCCAGCTTTAAAAGCAACCGTGCTTCGAGCAAAATATACCTGGGGTACGTATCGGTTTGTTTGCAGACAAACTGTTTCAAACGAAAATGGGGCGACACCCAGGTATCTTTATTTTCTTCAGTCACCTCGATGAAACCAACCGGCTTTTTATAAATCGAGAGATCTTTGTACCACTCTTCCTGATACTGACCGATTTTATAGTTATTGAAAACCGGCGCCCCATCCCAGCGATGCAATACCGCCATATTCAGAATCATCACCTCCTCTGTGATCTGTTCTTTGATTTCTATTCGATACAGACCGGGCTCACGTGGGGCCTGCCAATACCAGGCCCGTTCATCCACTACCTCAATGGTTCCGTCATCCGCGGTGATTTTATACTTGCCGTTCGCCGGACCGTCGCCGATCCGGATCGAAATAATTTGCCGGGGCAATCGCGCTGCGGTCATGACCGACCAGTAGTTTCGCAGGTCATCAAACTCGATAGCAAAGCCGAGTCGGGTCGGTCCGTCGGTAGCGCGGATTCTTTCCTGCTCTTGCAAATCGCGATTCCCTTCCACACCCGGATGCGGGATCGCGTCTTTAGGAATTTTTTTGAATTGCGGAATTCGACTCCCCTCCCCGTAGCAAAGTGGGCTCAGACCAATACTCAAGAGGTAAACGAAGAACAGTATTTTCATGGTGGCGGACCGGAATCTCCATTGAATTCGGCTATTTTGAAAGTGCTTTCATCCGTTTTCATGACGTATTACATCATGTACAAATGGCGAACGAAATCAAAATCCTGCAAATCGGCATGGGGCCACTCGGCGTCAGAATCGCCCAATTCATAGCCGCGCGTAACTCCCTGAAAACGGTGGCTGCCGTAGACACCAACCCGGCTCTGATCGGGGCCGATTTCGGCCCGCTCACTGATACCGACAACCCCAATGTTCAAATCGGATCTTCGATCGAAGAAGCCGTCCGCGATCACAATCCTGATATCGCTATTTTAGCGACGGTTTCCGGAATTGAATCAATCGCCCCGCAAATCGAGGCAATCGTGCAGACAAAAATTCCGGTGATCACCACCTGCGAGGAACTCAGCTACCCGTTCCAAACCGAACCGGAACTGACCGACCGTATCGACAGAGCCGCCAAAAAGAACAACGTCGCCGTTCTTGCGACCGGGGTAAATCCCGGATTCCTCATGGATACACTACCCACTATGCTTACCGCGATTTGTCAGCAAGTCGATTCCATAGTGGTAAACCGCTTCCAGGATGCTGAGTTGCGCCGGCTGCCGTTTCAGAGAAAAATCGGTGCCGGACTAACCCTGGAAGAATTCGAAAAACGGGTCAACAAACAATCCCTGCGCCATGTGGGCCTTACGGAAAGCATCCACATGATCGCCCAGCGCCTGGGTTGGGATCTGGATCGAACCGAAGACATCATTACACCGGTGATCGCAGAACAACACATCTCTACTGAAATGATATCGATAGCCAGGGGAGACGCCACCGGCGTTCGCCAGACCGGACGCGGCTATAGAAATGGCCGGGTAGTTATCGAACTCAACTTTCAGGCAGCTATTGGCGAACCCGGCAGTTACGACGAAGTCAAAATCACCGGAAACCCCTCTTTTGTCTCCCGAATTGAAGGAGGCATCAACGGCGATGTCGCCACCTGCGCGATCATCCTGAATGCGATTCCCCAAGTCCTGCACAGCTCCCCCGGCTTAAAAACGATGGTCGACATTCCCCCGGTATCGTGGTTTGAATCATGGAGAAGCGAAAGCTGAAATCCTCAGCCAGGTTCTACTAAATCCCGCAACCTCCCCGGTGTTGCTCCGCGGCTTAACGCTCCGGAATCTCAGCCCGAAACACGTCGTTTCAGGCAGACTTAACAGGGTACAATCGCAAATTGTACCCTGTTAAGTCTGAGGTTTTTACCGCTTTCCATCCGAATCCCGCCAAACCTTACATCCTTTTTACAATTAACCTGAAAGATCACCAGGGGTCATTCGTATAAGAAACCGGAGCAATTCGATTTTTTATCGCGTTTTTGGGAAGGTAGGGTCGGCCCGCATCCGGTTCTGTGCATTTTTCCAACGGGATAATGACGGGCGGCTCAGTGTCACGACAACAACTCAACTATCCCATGAACAAACCGACCCGAATCGTCAGAGCCTGCCTCGCTCTCTTCTTCATCACATCTTTCCCCGGAGTTTTCCTAAAGGCCCAGGAAAGTAAAGAAATCTCCAAACCGCTGGATTTTTCCCGCTTCCCTTCCCGGTTCGACAGCAGGAAACCTCTCGTCCCCAACCAGAAACTCCTGCTCCGCTTTAACGCCGAAGTCGACGCTGACCGAATCCCTGATCACTTTGTGTTTCAGAACGAACCGGATAAAGAAACGGAGATCACACAAATCCCGGTAAAAGCTCAACGACCAACATTGGAAGATATTCGCCGCTTCGGAACCTCTCTTGTTCCCAAAGAGCTTGCAGAGGAAAAACAAGCCTCGTTTCTCAACCGCTTTGTTTTGATCGAGCCCTCTCAGCCCCTTACCACCGGCAATAAGTGGCTGCTTCAGGTAAAACAGGGACTTTCCAATTTCGCCAATACCTATCATCTCAAGAAAGATTACCGAACGACGATCGGCTATCTCAATGCTTTTGCCATCAGCTCAATCAGCCCGGTCAATCCCTACGACGTGGATATGACTATCTATATAGGCCATAACAAATACCAGCTCGACAAATCCTTCGATACCGAAAAGCTCGGCCAGTTCGTTTCGGTATCTCCCGCGCCGGAAGACCTGGCCATTGAAATCGAGACCTACGGCATGCGGCTCAAAGGTAAGTTTGAATATGACAGCAACTACGAAGTAACGATTCAACCGGGCCTGATAGGTAATGATACAATCGCACTCACTAAAGAAGTAAAGAAAACCGTCATATTCTCCCCCAACCGCGGCTTCGTCAGACTGCCCCTTTTCTCCGAAACCCAGAACGCAAGCGGCCACCGTTCATTCGATGTTGAGTCCGCCAACCTGGAGACGATTCGCACCCGGATCAAAGCCCTGAAAGGAGACAATCTGATCTTCGCCCTGAAAGGATACGCCGACGGTTACGAGGGCCACGGCGGGGACCGCACCATCCCGTTTTCTCTCGTCCCGGGCAAAACCATTTTTGATCAGACCAAAGAACCCGCCAAAGAAGTGGATCTCACCGAAAAGTTTACGCAAAGCTGGAGTGACATTGACACCACCTCGAACTTTGGAGCCTACTTTGTCAATGTCGGCGGGACCTCCAGAACCGACGGCACTACATTTGGAACACACGCTCTGGTTCAAGTCACCGACATCGGTATGGCGTGGAAACAAACGAAAGAGGAAACTCTGATCTATGCCTTCTCTATCAAAAACGGATCTCCGAAAAACAATATGACAATCCGGCTTGTGACCGACGAGGGCGGGGAGATCGCTACTGCAACTACCAATGCCGAAGGTATCGCGAAATTCGCGGAGAACACCTACAAGGACAGCGAACTTTGGCTGGACGCCACATTGGACAAAGATCGCCACGTCATGCCGTTTTCGAAAAATCTCGAGCGCATCGGCCTGTGGAGTTTCGATATCCCCTACCGCTACAACGGCGTCACCGAAGGCGAACGCCGCACCCTCCTCTTCACTGACCGCGATGTCTACAAACCGGGCGAAACGGTATACCTGAAATGTATTTCCCGGACAATCAACAGTGACAATTTATTACCGGCCACGTCGTGCAAAGCCGAACTGACGATCACAGATCATCGCGACAAAAAACTGGTTAGTAAAGAAATCACCTTAAGTGAAAACGGGACGTTTCACGACCAGATCACACTTCCGGAAAACGGATTGGGCTATCACTCTATAAAGATCGATTTCAATGATCCGGACAGCGACGGCGATCGTGAGTGGGACCGGATCAGTTACCACAGCTTCAATGTCGCCGAATACCGGGTCAATACATTCGAAGTAAACCTTGAGGCAAAAGATGTCGTGGCGAAAGACAACGTTACCGTTCCGCTGTCCGCCCGGTACTACATGGGCAAACCTCTTTCGAGAGCTAAAGTAAACTGGAATGCCTATTCGAGGAATCAATACCTGCACCCCGATGGATTCGATGAATTCAGTTTCGGAGACCGCGATCTCAACAGCGATGGCAATTCGAAAAACGAAGAGATCCGCTTAAGCCGCGGCGGCGAAGCCAATATCGATCTCGAAATCCCCATCAACCCGGAAAGCCCGGCTCCCCGACATGTATCAGTGCGTGCGGAGGTCACAGATATCAATCAGCAAACCATCAGCGGCCATACCAGCTTCACAGTCCACAGTTCGGATTTCTATATCGGTCTGCGCCGTCCGGAAGGCATTCACCGGGCCGGGGATTCGGTTCCATTTTCTATCGTCAACATCGATACCGGTGGAAAAGTCTATAGTGATCCAGTAAAGACCAACATCACGGTGGAAAAGGAAATTTGGACCACCGTAAAGGTAAAAGGTTCCGACGGAAAGATCACTCACCGGAACGAAAAACAACATGACCTGAAGCATCAGGAAACGGTGGAGTTCACATCTCTCGTCGACGAAGCAACCTCCCTGCCCCGGGCCCAGAGCCACTCGATTACATTCGAAGAGGCCGGTGACTACGTGATCACATTGGAGTCGAAAGATAACAACGGACGAAAAGTCCTCACCCGGCAAAACTTCCGGGTCATTGGAGCCGAGGAACCCGCCTGGGCGTGGAATGATGTTGTCGCCATCGACGTTATCCCGGACCGGAAGTCCTATAAAATCGGCGACACCGCAAAACTACTGGTTCGCTCTCCCGTTTTCGGAAAAGCTCTGGTTACTACAGAGCGAGGTGATGTCAAAACAACTAAAACTATAGAAATATCCGAACACGAGACAGTCATCGATATTCCGGTTGAGCCCGGCGCCGCTCCGAATATTTTCGCGTCGGTTTTTCTTGTGCGTGGTTCGGATCAAAGTCCCCACAAGCATCCTACAGCGGACTACCGGCTCGGCTTTTGCAGGCTCGATGTAGAAGACCCCGGTATCGATCTGAATATCACTCTCGATACCGGTAACGAAAAATACTATATCCCCGGCCAACCGGTGGAAGTGGCGGCTCTGGTGACCGGTGAGAATGGCAACGGAATCGCCGGCGCTGAAGTAACTTTTTACGCTGTCGACGAGGGCATCCTGAGCCTGACCGGATACAACACCCCCGACCCGGGCAAAGTATTCAACGAAACCTTTCCGCTCAGTGTCATGATGGGCCAGTCCCTGTCCGACCTGCTGCCGGAAAACCCGCTGGAGCGCGACTTTGGTAACAAAGGCTTTGTCATCGGCGGCGGCGGTATGGCCGACGACATGACCGGAAATTTAAAGAAGGTGCGCAAAGACTTTAAAGCAGTGGCCTTCTGGAAACCGGATTTAGTTACCGATGAAAACGGTAAAGTTACTCACACATTCACTGCCCCCGACAATCTGACCCGGTTCCGCCTCATTGCGGTAGTAGCGAAACAAAACCGCTTCGGTTCCGCCGATGCACCGGTAGTGATCAACAAACCGCTTATTATCGAACCGGCCCTACCTTCGTTCAGCAACTTGAGCGATCAAATCGATCTCACAGCAGTGCTGCACAACAATACGGAGGAAAACCAAAAGATTCGTGTGTCTGTTACTCTTGATGATCACGCGGTGTTTGTTCAGGAGCTCGGAGAAATTCTTCCGACCAATCTTTCCACCCTGCCGACTGATGCCAAACAACGGACAGTAGAGATTTCTATCGATCCGGGCGATACCCGCGCTCTCCATTTCCCGACAGCTATGACCAAAACCGGCGACGCAAAATGGAAATGGAAAGTGGATTCCCTCACAGACCCGGGACTGGTCGACGCCACCGAATCGACAATCCCGGTTGGATTCCCTCTGCCTCTCCTCAAGTCGTCAAAGAAACTGACAACCAGCGAGCAAACGGAAATCGACAATATACTTTCCGAAGTCGACCCGCTACTTCTCGATGGTATCGGGGAAATCAATATCACCGTGTCCAATTCCCGAATGATCGAAGCGACCGACGCTCTCGACTATCTCCTGGAATACCCCTACGGATGTGTCGAGCAGACGACATCCTCTACCATACCGTGGTTGAGCACCGGCAATATGCGCAAAGTGCTTCCCTCACTGGACATCGCCGATGCAGAGATCAATAAAGCAATCAAAAAAGGCACCACCCGTCTGCTTTCCATGCAAACGAGGGATGGAGGTCTCAGCTACTGGCCCGGAGAAAGGGAATCTATATTGTGGGGAAGCGCTTACGGCGGTCTGGCTCTCGCCATTGCTGACAAAAACGGTGTCGACCTCCCCAAAGACAGTCTCGACGACCTTTGGAAATACCTCTCTGTTAAACTGCGGAACTCGGCTAAATTAACCAAACCCTACGAACTCTCGCAGCGTTGTCTGGCCGCCTATACTCTCGCAGTCGCCGGAAAACCGGAACCCGCCTATCTCGATTTGCTATATAGCAAACGGGAGAATCTCCCCCGTGAAGCGCGTTCTTTGCTCGCGATGGCAATCATGGAAAGCAACCAGGACCCGGCGGTTCCCGATCAAAGGGTGGAGAAACTTCTCACCGCCGCTCCCGGAGACGCGGTTTCCGAGGCATCCTGGTATCGCAAACCCTACCTGAAAGCGACTGAGCTGATGGCGTGGTCCCAATTCCGAAGCGGCTCCGAAAAAACCGACGAACTCCTCAGCGAGCTTATCGATCTGCGCCGGGGTAGTCGCGGTTGGGGCAGCACCTATTCCAATGCCTGGCCTTTGATGGCGCTGGCCGCTCATACGGAAAACAGCAGTGCATCGCAAAGTCAGAATAAAGTTACCGTTCAATTCGGCGGACGGACCGAAACGGTCGCATTTGACGGAACTCCTGGAACCCGCACTCTGGCCTTCCCTTTTGAAGGCGATCTCACCAAACAACTGATGAATCTGAAGGTGCAAAACCCCGGAAAAATCTATACACAAATCAAAGTAGCAACCCAGCCGAAACTCCTGCCATTGGGAGCGGAAAACAAGGGCTTCGGAATAAGTAGAACCTATCAGAAAGTGGATATGGAAGGCAACCTCCACCCGGCCGAAAATCTGATGGTGGGCGATCTCGTCCTTGTGCGTCTTGATGTCGATATGCCCGAAGGAAAACTGGACTACCTCGCGATCGACGATCCCCTCCCCTCGATCCTCGAAGCGATCAATCCCAACTTCAAAACGCAGGACACCCTCAGCGTGAAACGAACCAAAAAGAAAGATGAGAAGATTCACTACCTCTACACCAATCACCGCGAGTTGCGCAAGGACCGGACTTTGTTCTTTGCCAACTATGTGCATCGCAAGGGCGTTCAACGGGTCCAGTATTTAACCAGAGTAATCGCTCCGGGCGACAGTATCGCTCCACCTTCCAAGGTAGAGGCCATGTATGATCCGGATCGCTATGGATTGAGCGATACCCGGACCCTCTCCGCCCGCCGGTTTAATCCCGGTGCGAATCCTGAGGTAGCCTTGCGATAGCCGGATATATGAAGAAAGCGGGGAAATGGATCGGAGTCACACTTCTTTGCGGAGGAATGTTTCTCTATCTTATCCCGCTTTTCTTTCCCCTCCCGGAAGATCTCGACAACCCGCCGGAGCAGGGAGCGGTATTAACCGACCGGAACGGAACTCCGCTGCGGAGGTTTCTCACTGAGGACGGTTTACGGATTGATGCTTTTGCGACGCTCGAAGAGATTCCGGAGCATCTCCTCCAGGCAACGATTGCGGTAGAGGACCAGCGCTTTTACCATCACCTCGGAGTGGACTACATCGGCACCTGCCGGGCCCTTCGGGACTCGATAAAAAACCGCCGCATGGTTTCCGGAGCCTCCACCATTACGCAGCAACTGGTCAAAATCAGTTCTCCGCAACGGAGCCGGTCTTTGGCAACCAAAGTGATCGAAATCAACAGCGCCAGAAAACTGGAGTTTTTCACCAGTAAAGAAAAGATTCTCACCGCCTACCTGAACCGCCTGCCCTACGGCAACCAGCTCACCGGCTGCCGCAGCGCTGCGCGTCGCTATTTCGGCAAACCTCTGTCGGATTTGTCTATCGCAGAAGCGGCGTTTCTTGCAGGCCTGCCCAACCGCCCGTCCTATCTCAATCCCTATCGCAACTTCAAAGCCGCCCAAAAAAGGCAGCATTTCGTTTTGAAGCGCATGCGGGAAGAAGGATTTATTTCCGCTAACCAATACAGTGTCGCGATCCATTCCGGCCTGGTTCTCAATACAGATCATTCCGGAGAATTCGAAGCTCCCCACTTCGTCGAACTGTTCCTCCGGCAACACGATAAAACCTCCAAACAGGTAGTCACTACACTGGACCTTCCACTGCAGCAATTGGTAGAGAGAGCCGCCACATCGAGACTGGAGAAAATTGAATCCGGGGAAACCATCCATGCCGCCGTCGTCGTGATCGACAACCCGACCGGCGAAGTACTTGCCCTGACAGGATCCCGCGACTTTTTCAACAGCGAAGCCGGACAGATCAACGGTGCCTGGGAACCGCGCTCGGCAGGATCCACCTTAAAGCCTTTCACCTATCTGATGGCACTCGAGAAAGGCTACACCGCAGCCTCGATTCTCGCCGACATCCCGGTCGAATATGTAAGTGCCGCCGGCGCCTTTCAACCGGTGAACTTTGACCGCACCTTTCAGGGCCCCGTCACATTTCGCCGGGCCCTGGCCACTTCATTGAATGTTCCCGCCGTTCGTCTCCTCCAAAAGGTCGGTGGCCCCCGCGCTCTCCACAGTCTCCTCCAAGACGACTTCGCCTTTTCCAGCCTCCAGGAAAACGGCGATATTTACGGGCTCGGACTTACTATAGGAAATGCCGAAGTCCGCCTGCTGGAACTGACCAATGCCTACGCCTGCCTGGCACGACTCGGGAAGTGGAAGCCCTGTACCTTCATTCAACAGGGTACAATCCCGGACCACACCCTGTTTAGTCGGGAAAATTCATGGATTCTCGCTGATATCCTGTCCGACAACGATGCGCGCGCCCCGGCTTTCGGAGTTCAGTCTCCGCTCAGACTGCCGTTCCGGGTTGCCGCAAAAACCGGGACTTCCACTGATTTTCGGGATTGCTGGACGCTGGGTTTCACGCCCGCCTACACCGTCGGAGTCTGGATGGGGAAATTCGATAATGACCCGTTGCCCGAAGGCCTGACCGGCGCTCTCGGAGCCGGGCCGATTTTCCACGAAGTGATGTCTTATCTCTACCAGGAACAGGAGCCCTCCTGGTATCCGAAACCGGATGGAATCCAAAAGCACAAAATCGATCAAATCAACGGTCTGCTGGTTTCCGATGAACTGCCGGTTAAACCGAAGCGTATGGTAGAGGAATATTTCGTCGGCTCGCAGATTCCTGCATCCGCCAAACCGGAAAACTATACTTCAGACGGGAAAACTCTACTTCAGCCTGACTACGCTATCTGGTGGGATACGCCTCTCAATCCGATCAAAAATGTAGCTTTCGTAAAGCCATCGGAAAACGACCATCGTTTTGAAGTTCTCAGTCCAAAGGATGGAACCGTCGCCTACCTCGATCCGGACCTGCCTGCAGGCGGTCAGCGTTTCCCGTTACGGTTTGCAGGCGCTCACGGTTCGGACGTTCAGTGGGTCAGCGAAAGTCTGCAAATCGAGAAACGGGGCAACGCCCACTTCCTCCTCCTCGAACCCGGCACCCACTTGGTCGAAGCGATCCACACGGCATCCGGAGAAACGAAAAAGTGTCGCATCACCGTTGAGTCGCTGTAGCTGTTCTCTGACTAATTTTCCGAGATCACCGCATCGCCCGTTTCCCGCATTTTCCCGCGGATCTTTTCATCGTAGTCGGCGATGATTTCCTGTAGAGATTCGTCCGTGGTTCCGATCAGATTTTTCGTCTCACCGGGATCGTTGCTCAGATCGTAAAATTCGTCTCTTTCCGGATTCAGAAAGTCACGGATCAGTTTGTATTCAGCCGTCCGCCAACAACGCATGTGAGTGTGGGACTGGTGCAAAGTCGAGTATTGCCCGTAGTAGGCATTCTCCCAACCCTCTACCTTTCCACCCTTTAACAGAGGGGTAAAATCTCTACCCCGGATCGTGGTATCCCCGGGAAGCGTTACCCCCGCCATAGCGCAGATTGTTGGAAACCAGTCCAGATTGGTTATCGTTTCATCGATTACCGTGCCGGGTTCTATCACACCGGGCCAGCGAACGGCAGTAGGGACTTTGATGGATGTATCATACATATTGGGGCGCTGTCCTTTTGGTATATTCGGATTGGTTACTTCGGGCAGGGGTTTCACCACCCAGTGACCGTTGCCTTTGTGCCAGATTCCGTTGTGGCCCATATTATAGCCGTGATCGGATGAAAAAATCACGATGGTATTTTCCTCCAGCCCGAGAGTTTTCAACTCCTCCATCACCCGGCCCAGATTGCGGTCCACACTGCGAACCGAAGAGAAGTACTCGCGAGTCATTCTCTTTACTCTCGCTGTATCCAGATTCGGATAGTCAGGATGCGGAACCGGTGTTTGCTCATCAGTCATGTCAGCATAAGGAGCCGCATCCTCTTCGCTTACCGGTAACCACGCGGTATGGGGAGCCCGGGTGTGCCAGCAACAAAGAAAAGGCTTTTTGCGTTTCTTCTTCAGAAAGGCAATCACTTCGTCGGCGAGGATATCGGCTGTCAGCCCGGTAAACCCCTGATCTTTTTTACCCTTTTCCATTACCGGATCCACCGTTTTCCATCCGCCGTGACGATGGCCGACGAATAGACCAAATCCAT
Source organism: Verrucomicrobiales bacterium (assembly GCA_029213025.1). GTDB lineage: Bacteria > Verrucomicrobiota > Verrucomicrobiia > Verrucomicrobiales > DEV007 > Arctic95D-9. The sequence continues at coordinate 44,821 of JARGOZ010000019.1, read as the reverse complement.
GCTTTGTGGGGTGATAGAAATCAGGCTGACCCAGATGCCACTTACCGATCAGGGCGGTGTCATATCCCGCCTCGCGAAGCAACCGCGGCCACACAGCCAGAGCCGGATCCAACCCCCACTCTGTGCCACCCAGACCGGTCTCGGGGTCCCATCGCTGATAGGGCTTAATCCAGTCAGAGATACCCACCTCGGTGCCGTAGCGACTGGTCATCAAACTGGCGCGCGACGGACTGCAGACTGGAGTCACCGTAAAACTGTTCGGGATATAGGCCCCACTGTTAAACAGAGCATCCATATGCGGCGTCTTCGCCATGGGATGACCCGCCACACCGACTGCCCAGGGAGCCTGGTCATCGGTGAAAACGAAAAGGATATTGGGACTGTCCGCCGCCCGAACAGAGCAAATGGAAACTACCAATAGAGAGACCAGCAAGAGAAATCGCGCAAACATGAGTGGGAAAGTTTCTACAGATTTTGTTTTTTCATTTCCTGCACGGCATAGTCCGCCACCCTGGCAGTCAACGCCATAAAGGTAAGCGACGGGTTCACGCAGGACGCTGAAGTCATACAGGCCCCATCGGTCACAAATACATTTTTCACTTCGTGCACCTGGTTCCAACCGTTGAGAACCGATGTCTTCGGATCGCGCCCCATCCGGGCGGTTCCCATTTCGTGAATGGCTGTTCCGGGATAGGATTCGTTGTCGAAGGTTTTGACATTTTTCAATCCGGATGACTCGAGCATTTCTTTCGCATCGTTCATCATGTCGATGCGCATTTTTTTCTCGTTGTCCCGGAATTCCGCATCAAACACGATGATCGGAAGATCCCATTTGTCCCGCTTCTCTTTATCGAAATACATCCGGTTTTCGTGGTAGGGAAGCGTCTCACCGAAGCCACCCAGCCCCATTCTCCAGTTGCCCGGTTTGGTCAGCTCCTCCTTGAGCTCAGCACCAAATGCCAGCTCAGCGACATTCCTTTCCCAACCGGTGCGACTGCCACCTCCCTGGTAGCCAAACCCACGCAGGTATTCCCGCTTATCGTCACCTACATTTCTATATCTGGGAACATAGATGCCGTTGGCGCGTCGGCCGTAGTAATAGCGATCCAGATCGCCTTCCCAGTTGCCGCTGGCTCCGGCCCGGAAATGGTGATCCATCAAATTGTGGCCCAATTCACCGGAATCATTGCCCAACCCATCGGGAAAGCGGTCCGAAGCCGAATTCATCAAAAGAGAAGTGGAGCTGATCGCACTGGCGCAAACGAAAATGATCTTTGCGTGAAACTCGCGATCCTCCATCGTCACCGCATCGCGCACCTGAACGCCGGTCGCCTTTTTCGTGTCCGGATTATAGACGATCTCACGAACTACCGAGTCCGGCCTCAGGGTAAGGTTTCCGGTTTTCGCCGCTGCCGGCAGAGTAGCCGACTGCGTGCTGAAGTACGCTCCGAAAGGACAACCCAGGGAACACCGGTTGCGGAACATACATGATCCCCTGCCCACACCCTGTTGAGCAGCGGCTGCTTTAGAAAGGTTTGCCACCCGGCCAATTGTCATGTGTCGGCCGGGGAAGTTTTTCTCTATTCTTTTCCGCACTTCTTTCTCAATGAAAAACATGTCCATCGGCGGAAGAAACTCCGAATCCGGCAACTGGGGAAGACCGAGCTTTTCACCGGAAATTCCAGCGAACTTTTCCACATAGGAATACCACGGCGCGATATCCTGGTAGCGAATCGGCCAGTCGACAGCGATTCCCTCTTTCGCATTGGCCTCAAAATCAAGATCGCTGAGCCGGTAGCACTGCCGCCCCCACATGATCGATTTGCCGCCGACAATATTGGGGCGATACCAGTCAAAGCGTTTGTCTTCGCGATATAGAGAATCCACATCCTTGAACCAGTATTTTTCGGTCATTTCGTTGTAAGGATAATCCCTCGCCAACTTGGGATGAGTCTCTTTTTGCTCGACTGTCAGTTTGCCGTTGTATTTCGTTTCCCACGGCGCCTTCATCGCATAGTCGTAGTCGACTACGTGATTGAGCTGTTTCCCCCGCTCCAGCATAAGAACCTTGAGACCTTTCTCTGTCAGTTCTTTCGCCGCCCAACCGCCCGACACTCCCGACCCGACGACAATAGCATCGTAGGTGTTCGCTTTATCCGCTTTGATGTTCACGTTTGCCATATCTGTACTCCACTACATTTTCTATTGCTCAGCGACTGATCGCCCACGCCTTTTGACCCGGCTGCAGCGGAACATCGCCTTCGAACCGCCCCGGCACTGGTAGATACTCCAAAGCCTGAGTGGCTCCGATTTCCGAAGTGAAATACCCGGTCACCGTCAATTGCTTCATTTGTTTAAAAAACGCTTTATTGGTTTTCATCGCGTCTGTCAGGCATGCCTCTTTTTGTTCGGCATCAGCCTCCACATAGCCTTTGCCGTGCGCTGCGCGACAGGCTTCATCCAGCTTCGTCAGACCTGCGTAAAACTTTTCCTGATCCTCTTTTATGTAGCAATCCCGCATCAGACGGATGATAAACTGCTCTACTCCCGCCGCCTTCGCTCCGGGAGTATCCGTAGTCGGAATGATGACATCCGCCAACTCAGCAAGGAGTAGTGTCTGCGCTTCGTTCACGGCAACACTCGGCCCCGTATTGGTTACCTGCCCCATCAAGCCGGAGGAAATTTGCGGGGCGATTGCTCCCCCCAGCATTAAGGTAATTCGTTCTACTGCTTCCCTGCGATTCATCATAATTTACTGTTTCAAGGCTATAGCTTACGAAATTCCGGGTCAACGGATTTCGGGTAGGTGAACAGGCTCGGAAAAACGCTACCCAAACGGCACGTAGTCGATCTCCTGAAATTCGGCTACCTCGGGAATCCACCGGTTTTCAACAAAGTTTTGGTGAACCGGATGGGAGCAATATCCGTCGAATGCCTCCTGATCGGCAAATTCCATCGACAGACCGAAAGTGAACGAAGATTTTTTACTCACCTGCCGGAATCTTTGAAAATTCGAAACGCCAGGAATGTCTTTCATTTCCAGTGTGGCATCCAGAAATTCCCGTTCATCCGCCGAGCCGGAAGGATGTTTCAGACGGAACGCAACCGTGTGTTGAATCATGCCTTATTCTTAACGTCATAGCGGGTAATGAAAAGTGGCGAAATTCTTTGAAACCGTGAAAAGTGAATCCATGAATTCGATCCGATCTGTTTCTTTGCTGTCAGCGTTGTTGGTATCTTTCACTTTGTTTCAGGGAACCAGCCACGCAGACCAACTCGAAGCGGGAGCTGCAATCGTCGAAATCACTCCACAGGAATGGCCGGTCGTCACCCGCGGAAGTTTCAACCCGAAACCGAAAGAATCCGCCCACGACCCACTCCATGCCAGAGCCCTCGCTTTCCGGAACGGGGCAGGCAAAGCGGTAATTTGCGTGGCCGACGTGATCATTACCGAACCCGCCAGCGGAACTATTCGCCAGGCAGCAGCGGCAGCCACTGGTTGGCCGGTGGAAAATATACTTCTCGCCGGCACACACACCCACAGTGCCCCGGCCCCGTACGGGGAAGCATCCGCGCCTGCCGAGGTGGCTTTTCGCAAGCGGGCTGCCGATGGAATCGTAGAAGCCATTTCCAAAGCAATCAAAAACCTCGAACCGGCCCGTGTCGGCTTTGGTTCGGATAAAGTCCCCGATGAAGTTTTCAACCGTCGCTGGTATCTGGAAGAGGGAACTATGCCGGTAAATCCATTCGGCGGATACGATACCGTAAAAATGAATCCCAACCGCAGCCATATCACCAAACCGGCCGGACCTACCGATCCGGAAGTAGCAGTAGTATCCGTTCAGACAGCCAGGGGTCGACCACTCGCTTTACTGGGCAACTATTCTCTGCATTATGTCGGAGCCGTTCCCGGCGCCCAGGTATCAGCCGACTACTTCGGCGAGTTTGCGAAAATTGTTCCGTTCCGGATAGCGGGGCGCACTCCGCCGGAGAAATTTGTAGGTATACTTAGCAACGGAACCAGCGGTGACATCAATAACATCGATTTCACCGGCAAACGGGCTCCCCGTGCTCCTTTTGAACAAATTCAAATCGTCGCCGGCAAAGTAGCCGACGCAGCCTGGCGGGCCACCCGGGAAATCGACTACGCTAAGGATGCTCCGGTCAAGATGACCCAACGGTCAGTCACTCTGAAATATCGGAAGCCTGATGAAAACCTGATTGAGCAGTCCCGTGCCATCCTCAAAATGAGTCCGGACGAAATGAAGGAAGCCAAACTCTCCAAACTCGCCGGGCACTACGCATTGAGAACGCTGTCAGCCGCAGACCAGCCCGACACTGTCGATGTCACGATCCAGGCGCTGCGGATTGGTGATCAGGCCATTGTCTCCCTGCCTTTTGAAACCCTGGTTGAAATAGGACTGGAGCTGAAAGAGAAAAGCCCCTTCCCTCACACTTTCACAATCGAGCTCGCCAATGGTGCCTTCGGCTACCTTCCCACTCCCGGACAGCATAAGCTGGGTGGTTACGAAACCTGGCTGGGCACCTGTAAAGTGCAACACGATGCCTCACGAATCCTTACCGACGAACTACTTGAAATGCTCGCTGAGCTGAAAAAGTAAATATAGACAGGGAATGTAGTTGCCTGAGTCCGGGCCGGGCATCAGGGCGTCATCTCATACTCCAGTGTGAATTGATGCTGTTGTCGCTCCGGAACGATTTTCGTGGATTCGCACAATCTGCCTTCTATAGGGTTCCAGGTGCGAACTTCGATGCGGTTTTCCGCCGTAACAAACCGCATCGCCCGCAGACCCTCAGCTCCGTAGTCAGACAGCAGGGCATAAACGGTATTTCCCTGATCACCGGTTGAATTCAACCGGTACGCCTGGGTTCTACTTTGATCTCCGGATAAAATCAGAAACAGGTTGGGGTGTTTGCGAAAACATTTGTCCCACATTTGCTGCGATGTATTACCCAGCGCCCCATGCATCTTCTTCCAGGTCATGCGACCTTTTGGCAGTGAAAAATATTCCTGATTCGTTTTCGGTTTCTCCCGAGGACCAAGGTCCATATGTGTAGTAATGATCGCCCGGCGGTCCGCATGTTTTTCAAGCATAGAATCCGCCCATGCCAGGACGTCGTCCGGCGCGTTGCATTCCAAATGAAGACAAACAAATTTCAGCCCACCGGCTTCGAATAGTTGAATGCTGTTCGCGTTGTTTCCTGAAATGGCGACCGATCCATCGGGTTTATCAAAACATCCGCCATACCAATCAAATCCTTCAAATTGCGACTTCGGAAACACTTCCTGAAACAAACTCGAATCGCCGTTCGACCGCATGTCGTGATTACCAACCGAAATGCCGTAAGGAACCTTGCCGTGCAGTTTATTCATCATTCGATTCGCCAGGGCCCATTGTTCGCGATTATTTTTATCAACAATATCTCCAACATGGCTCACAAAAGCGATTCGCTGACGGTCGAGATTTTCCACGGTCCAGTCGGTCAACCGATCAAAAACAGGGTTCGTCAGTGGCTCCGTACTGTCAGGGGTTAACTTTGTATCTTCACCGAAATAGTGTTGCGTGTCCGGGATGACAACAATAGTGAACGAACCGTCCGGCGCGGCTTCGAGTTCCTCTGCATTGATCTGTGCGACACCCATGGCGAATAATAGAACCGGAAACAATACGGAGATATTTCTGAATTTCATCAAGTGACGATAGGTTGAATTCCCGAAAAACAGCACACGTCATAGCGCCGCATTGTGCACCTATTTGATCGACGACAAATAAGACTGAACTCCATCCAGAAACAACTGGACCGCGATCATTACCAGCAGCATACCCATCAGCCTTTCAATTGCGGCTGATCCCCTGCGTCCGAGAAATCGATAGAGCGGCACCGATGCGGTCAGAATAATAGTCGAAGCCAGCCAGGCAATTGTCAGCGCGATAACCCAATGCTGCATTCTCGCCGGCTCCCTGCTGGCCAGCAAAAGCAGTGCAGCAATACAGGACGGCTCGGCCAGAAACGGCATCGCCAGAGGGACGATCAAAGGCTCGCCGTCCGACGGATCACTTTCGGTATCGATGACGCTCTTGCGGGGGAAAACCATACCGAGCGCAATCAAAAACAGAATAATGCTACCGGAAATGCTCAGTGCCGCTTCGCGCAACCCCAGAAAATCGAGCATACGGTCGCCGGTGAACAGAAACAGGATCAGTATGGCGTAAGCGATTAATGACTCGCGCACGGTTACCACCAGACGCCGCTTCTGGCTCAGCTTTCTCAGAAAGGAATTAAAAATCACCATGTTGCCAAATGGGTCCATGATGAGGAAGATCAGAATTGCCGCCGAAGCTATTGTCATTGATTCACCATAGCACCACGTCCAGCCGCCAATCCAACTTTCATCGCAGTTTTTTACCTCCTTTTCAAACGCCATCGTACCCTGTACAGTTCAGAATTGAACAGGGTACAGTCACCCCGTGAGATCAAACAGGCTGGTTTTTACCAGGCAACCTCACTGAACTTTTCAGCGGGGAGTCCCTACAAATTTGAGGATCTCCGCTCGCGATTTCAGTAGTTTGTATTGATAGGGAATCGGAAATGGCCGGGCGGTCGGCGCGGTGACAAATCCCTCGTCGAGCGTAAACGGACAATTGGCTGCTTTTGGGCTGACCAGATCGCCTTCAGAGTAGAGAATCCCGTTGGGTTTCTCGTTGGGTAAAACGTACCTGATCACCCTCGGTCCGGAAACTGCGCTGTTGCATCCCATATCGAACACATTTGCCTCTGAGATCACCCGGCCTTTCGTTCCGACCCGCATCCCCTCATCGTTGACGTAGCCGATGACGTTGTTGTAAACATGCGCGTGCATATTGCGGAATTCGCCGGGCGACCGGCCGTTTACCATGGTGTTGTATAGATTGTAAGCGATAGTGATCCGCCCGGAATCGGTAGCTGTGCCGTTGCCGATCAATGAACCGGTTTTGGTTTCGAAAAAGGTATTCTTTGAATAGGTGATCAAGTCAGGAATGCCGCCGTTGTGATAAGCGCCCAACGATTCATCAGACATTCGCTTCCAGGTATTGTTGTGAATCCAGTAGTGCTTTCCTCCCCATATTTCCAATCCATCCGTCGCTCCGTTTTTGAACCAGGGTTTTTCGTAGGCATAGGGCCAACCAAGATCACCGACATGGGTGATCCCGGTCATGATCAACTGCCCTTTTTGCGCATTAAGCTGACCGTTCTTTACCGGAGTTTGGGTCGGCGGCAGATTGATACCGCGATCATTATTCGGTATACCGTATTGCCAGGTAATAGAGACGCCCCTGCCGTCGATGGTTTTATATTTATTGATCGCGATGGAACCGTGCGGCACCTGCCAGGTCTGACCGTCCAAAGACGGGTGAAAGTAGATCCACCTCGGAGTGTCGTCGGTAATCGCAGTTAAAAGCGAGTCGTCCGTCAGGCTTGTGATTTCCGTCATGACGCCCTCCGCACCACCAATTGTTTCGGCGCCAAATCCGAAACGTTGACTGAGCAAGCTCTCGATTCGCTCTGCAGGAGTTGCGAAGGACTTATTTCCTCCCGCCCGTAATTTACCTGACTGAGCAATCCCCGAAGTCATCGATATGGCAGCAGTGAACAGCAACATATTCAAAAGCGGCATCGAAGATCGGGTCGGAAAACACATTGAACAGGAAGCGCGTTCTGCGGGGTGTTGTCCAGGCAATTCACAGTGCGCCGACCATTCCGCCGAAAAACGTCCTTGAAAAGTAGTTCCTGTCGGGAACCTTCTGACAACCTCAAATCACGCCAAAGATGAAATGCAAAAATATACCTGTCTGACTATCAGCCTTTCAATCGCATTCACCGCCTTTGGCCGGCTTGCTTACAGTGAGACATTTACCTGGAAAAACACGAAGGCACCGGATGCTCCGGTGATGACTGACCCGATCATCATTTCCAGTCTGGCACAGCTGGAGAAGCATATTCAAACCAGCCCCACCAATCCAAATCCTGTCCCATCCGGCGAATCCCCACTATATCCTGCGGGTCCCGTCTACTACCCCGGACCAGCGACCGGAGTTGCTGCAACAAGCGATGTGATCATCGATCTGCGCTCCGAGGCAGGCGCTGTCACCCTGCCGTTGCGCATTTGGCAGGCGCGCAACGTTCGGCTCATCGGACTGAAAATGAAGCTCAAAGCACCGGCCGAAGGTGAGAAAGGCAAACTAAAGAATTCCGACGGTGCGGGTTTTATCCAGTTCGCCAATCCCTATCCGCGGGTGCCTGCCGGTGCTGCTCTTGGTATAGCACATTCCCATGTTCTATATATTGAAGGCTGCGACATAGACTGCAACGGCAACAACATAGACGCGATTGTTCCATCTCCCAATCACGGACAAACAACCGACGACCAGCTGGCAAACCGGAAAATCGTTCTGATCAACAGTCGAGTCACAGGATTCAGAGGGCACAATGTGGTCGAAGGAATCGGGGAAGGACTGCACTGCGATGCCATGCAGCTACAAAGCGGGACGGTCGGTGAAATTTTCATCGAAAACGTAGATATAAAAAGCGGCCACGAAGGCTTTGTTCTTAATCCCGTAACCGATCCCGCGAGCCCGGCCTACGCCCCGGCACCACGGCAACTCACAATCAACCGGGTTTCCTATGATATTGATACCGGATGGGTCGATGAAGATCCGCGTATGCATCAGTATCCGGTTGCGCTTGCTACCAATGTTCCGGTTAAATCCATGAAAATCACCCGGTTCGAATACCGGCGACTCCAGGGTGGCGATTCAAAGACTGGGAAGCCGTATAGCGGCCCTCACGGAATTCTTCATGTTTCGCCATACAAAGCGACCACTCCGCACTATATATTTACCTACCACGTCGACCCCGAACAGGCCGCCCCCAATCTACACCCTATGCCCGGCCTGCAACGTATCGAGGGAACCATTGCCGCCGGGGATCTACCCGCCAATCCGATGACAGTCTTTGCTCCGGCGGAACATCTTGGCAATGGATATAAGCCAGGGAAAGATCTCTATTAGCGGGATTTGTGTCGCGGACACTCCTGTCCGTGTCTTGCTGAGTCATCGCAAACCAGTGAACCCGGATTTGCGGACAGTAGTGTCCGCAACACGGTGTTCACTCCGGAATCACCGGCAGCCGCAGCACTGTGGCCGTCTCGCCGCCGGAGAAAATCGTCTGCGTTGCGATTTTCAATTCCGGATCAGCGTTGGGGTTGGCGGCGGTGTTATGATTGCGGTCGAAATTCGGAAAATCGCTGCTGGTGATGTCGAGACGGATGCGATGGCCGGCATGGAATGCGATCGAGGTGGGATTCATCTCGATCTCGTAACGAACCACTTCGCCGGGAGTGACGGGTGCCTCTTCCTCCAAACCGTTGCGGTAGCGGGCGCGGATCATCCCGAGCGAAACGTCGACGTTGGTTCCGTCGGGAGCCACATCGATCAGGCGGGCGAAAAAGTCAGTGTCGGCAGCCGAAGTTGCGGCGAACAGTTCGAAAACCGGATTGCCGGTGACTTCGATCCGTTCTTTCAACGGCTCGCTCTGATAAACCAGGATGTCCCCGCGCTCTGCATGGGGTGACTGATCGGCGGGAACGGTGAAAGCGGCAGCGGAATACAGGGTGGGAACCGGGTTCTCCGGATCGTATTCGTAGGTGTCCCGACTGCTATCGGCGGGTTGCTCAGGAGTCAATTTCCCATCGCCCCGTGGCGTGTTGGCGTCGCCTCCACTGGTGAGAAACCAGGATCGGGCCACGGCACGCTCAAGCGGCCAGGCGGGTTCGTCGCGCCACTTGTTGTCGCCCATCACGAAGATTCGGTAGGGCGTGTCCGGCGCGGGCGATTCTCCTTCGCCTTTCAACCAGTAGTCGAACCATTGCAGCTCCAGCGCAAACAGGTTGACCCGCGCTTCAGGGCCAAAATCGATTTCCCCGACTTTGCGTCCGCCCCGCCCCGTGTGGCTCCACGGACCGACGAGAGTATATGATCGCTCGCGTGCCACGGGTGTCCCGGCGTTGGCGAATGTCTCCGTATCGAGCAGCAGGTTGCCGTTGCAATGATCAAACCACCCAATGGCATTGAAGTTCGGAACCTTCACCCGGGGGACACCTTTGTGCAGCGCCCAGGGATCGAGCGCCGGATTCTTCAGCCAGGCGTGGACGGCTTCGGTTTCCTCCTCCCAGAATGTTTTCGGTAGTTCCAGCCACGGCACAAAATTAAGCCACTTGTCTTTCCCCTCCTGCCAAAGTTTCTTCGCTTCGCCCTTCGATGTCGTCCCCGGATTTCCGGACCGTTTGCGCAAGTCGGGGGTCATCGAGGCATACCACCACTGCAGTCTTCGGCCGGGTTTGATCGAGCCCATTCCCTCCAGATCTGTGTAGCGGGCCGGGATGCTGTGGGCGGACATGCAAACGAGCGAGGGCGGAGCGAGCGCAGCGGTTCGCCATTGCAAAAAGGCATTGTAGGAGGCTCCGTAGGTCCCGACTTTGCCGGTGGAACCGGGCAGTTTGGCGGACCATTCAACGGTGTCGTATCCATCGCGACCATCGTTGGTATCGAACCGGACAAACGATTCCCATTCGCCTTCGGACTTAAAGCGCCCGCGGGCATCCTGGATGACGACGATATATCCTTTTTCAGCGAAACGACGAGCCCCTTTGCGGAGGCCAGTCTTATCATACGGAGTCCGCGCCATGAGGACGGGGAACGGACCTTCCCCCACCGGACGGAAAACGTCAGCCCGCAGAATCGTCCCGTCGCGCATTGGGACGTCGACATTCAGTTCTTCGGAGATCCCGGGTTTCTCCTTTGCGGCCGTGAAGGAAGAAAGAAAAAAGCAAATCAGCAATGTGAAACGTCTCATGGATTTCTGTTTTGGTGGTTAGTCGAGTTTCCGGTCAAGCTCTGCCATGACCGGTTTTACCGCGTCGCTGTTGATGAGGTTTTCGAGTTCGTAGGGGTCGTCGATGAGATTGTAGAGTTCGTCCATGCCGGAGAGATCTTTGTAGCGGATGAGCTTCCACTTTTCAGTCCGGATCGCGCGATAGCCCATTTTGAAAACCCGGGGAAAAACAGTGTCGGTGTTGTATTCCACCTGGAACGACTCGCGCCAGTCGTCCGGAGCTTCTCCGCGAAGGAGCGGGACGAGACTGCGACCGTCGAGTTGTTCCCCGCCGGAAACCCCGGTCATATCCAGAACGGTCGGAGCAAGGTCGATGGTCAGAGCCATTTTGTCGATCAATTGCCCGGACTTGATCGTCGCAGGATGGCGGACGAGGAGCGGAATTCGCAGACCTTCCTCGTAGGCGAGTCGCCGCTCGACACTCAGACCGTGTTCACCATACCAATAACCGTGGTCGCTGGTGAGAATGATGACGGTATTGTCGAGTTCGCCGAATTTCTCCAAAGCGTCGAAGATCATTCCGACTCCGTCATCCACGCCGGCCAGCATCCTGAGCCGGTCGCGTACGGTTTCATCGCTCGTTCCGGTCTCGCGACTGAGAGGCGGCTTCCCCTCGATGTCACGCGCGAGCGCCGGCTTCCCGGCGAGATCGTCGATCACATTGAGCCGACGGGGAATCGCATCGCTTTTGAACCAATCCTCATGACGTTTTGCGGGGAGAAATCTCGCCGCCTTCGGATCGGTAATGCTGCCATCGTCGCGTTGCACCAGCTCGGGATGCAGCGCCTTATGTGCAAGATAGAGGCAGAATGGTTTGTCCCGCTTTTGGGAAATGAAATCAACGGCCCGGGAATTCAGCACGTCGGTGGTGTGGCCTTTGTTCTGCGTCCGGGTTCCGTTTTCGTTGAGAACCGGATCGAACGACGTGCCCTGCCCTTGTAGACAGACCCAGTGGTCGAATCCAGGACGGGCGGTGTCGTCGTTGCCCATGTGCCATTTGCCGATGTAAGCCGTTTCGTAATCCGCCTCATGCAGCATTTTCGGAAACGTCTCCAACCGGTGGCTCTGCTCACTTCGATTGATGTTATCGAGAATACCGTGGCGTCGAGTATGCAATCCGGTCAGCAAACTCGCCCTCGACGGCGAACACAGCGGCGTGGTGCAGAACGCGTTGCGGAAGCGAGCCCCTTCGTTCGCGATCCGGTCGATGTTCGGCGTTCGGGAAAACGGATGCCCGGTGCAGCCGAGTTCGTCCCAGCGAAGGTCGTCGACCAGAATTACTACAATGTGCGGTCGCTTATCAGCCGCGGTGGCCTGAGATAAAAGAGCAGCGGTGAGTAAGCCGAAAAGAGCGATCGCTTTCATTACCACCTTTGTTCCATATTCCGGCCCGGCGCACAATAGCGGACATCGGTGGTATTCCGGCAACCTCTGAAAGTTGAGTCTCCACTCTGGCCCTGCCGGCAATGGAATCACCTATTAGCCGAACAGCTCATCGATCTGTCCGGTGGAATCGCCGTGGGATTCTGTAGGAATCCCGGAGCCGTTGAGGAGACTCAGCCACAGGTTACAAAGCGGTGTCTTCGGTTCCATCACAAAATGACGACCATGCTGAATACCGGAACCTCCGCCGGTTACGACAGTCGGGCAATTGGTCAGATAATGGATGGAATGGATATTGGTACCGAGAGTCAAAGTGGTGTTATCAAACAGGGAAGTCCCCTCACCGTCGGGCGTCGCTTTTAATCGATCGATAAAATGAGCGAACAGCTCGGATTGTTTTTGATCCCTCTGTTTTGATACTTCTTTACGATCCCCTTCGCCATAGTGACTCATGTTGTGAGCAGTGATCGTTGCGCCCATACTTTTGATCACGGTTTCCAGCGGCTGGCGATAGGTGAACACACGCGACGCATCGACCTGCATGGCAGCTACCATAAGATCATACATCACCTTAAGTTCCTCGACCCCATTAACTCCCTTCTCCGGCATCTTTACATCTTTGCAAGGTTTCTTTTTCGGCACTTCGAGCCATTCCTCTTCCTTCGACAGGCGTGTTTCGATTTCGCGAATCGATTGAAAATATTCGTCGAGTTTATCGGTATCAGCTTTGCTTAACCCCCGTTTCGCGGACCGGGCATCTTCCAGAACTGTATCGAGAATACTGTGTTGTTTGCGTAGGGCAGCCTGGCGCTGTTCGAGAGGGGTGCTGTCATCGGAAAACAAACGATGAAACGCTGCTACCGGGGTATTCAGTCCCGCCATCGGTTTGCCCTGGCGATTCCATGATAGTGAAAGTCCCGGGCCATGACCGGAATTTTCTTTACCAGTCGTGCCCAGTTGAACGGAAGAAAAGCGGGTCTCTTTGCCCAGAGTTTCCGCCGCCACTTGATCGGCGGAAATGGTGTTGTGAAAACTCTGGCCCGGCTCAGCATAGCGATTTGCCCCGGTCAGCCAAAAAGTGCTGCCCCAGTGGGCTTCATTATTATACTGATTCGCCAGGTTTTGAACGATAGTGAGGTCGTCTTTATGACGGGCCAGAGGCTGCAGCCCCTCCGGAAGCAGATAGTCCCGCCCCGCCGTCTTCTGATCGGGATACCAGGTATCCGCCGTGACCCCGAAGCCCATTCCGAGGAAGACAAATCGTTTCGGAGCGGCAACCGGTTTGGCTGCAGAAGCGAACCGGCGAAAGCCGAGCGATTCCAGAGACGGCAGTGCGATAAGTGCCGAGCTGCTACGCAAAAAGCTTCGGCGTTGAAGGGAAAATCGAGTGTTCATTTTTTGGTTCGGAAGGCTTTGGATTGAATCAGGGCTACGATAAATTCGCGCATTTCACCGTCTTTCGCATTGGCGCGTTTGATCATCCGTTCGCGCAGACTTTCATCGGAAAATCCATAAGGACGACCCAGTGCGTAACTGATCAAAGATTCGGCGAAACTGCGGGAAAAGGCATCCTGTTTCTTCGCCACCTGGTCGCGTAACCCAAAGTAATCATCATACTTGCTGCCGTCAGGCAATTGTCCGCTCGCATCTACCGTAACCTTTTTCTTCTGCCTCACTTTTTTGCGAACTACTTTTGTCAGCAGCAGTTCGTCGCGCCATTTTCCGGCGGCGTCGAAATTCTCCAACCCGTGTCCGATCGGGTCAATTTTCCGGTGACACTGGGCACACTGCGCCTCTTCCATGTGAGCATCCAGCTGCATGCGCGGAGTAAGCAATTTTCCCTGCACCCGACTCAGCTGCGGTACATTCGCCGGGGCGGGCGGCGGTGGATCATGGAGTAATTTACGCATCACCCAGGCTCCCCTTTCCACTACCGAGGTATGGTTTCCATCCGAACCCATCGCATGGATCGCCGCCATTCCGAGCAGGCCTCCGCGGGGAGAATCCAGCGGGAGTGATACTTTTTGAAACTCACTCCCCGCCACGGGCGGCAGGTCGTAGTAGTCAGCCAACACATCGTTCACCACGACGTAATCCGCTTTCAATAAATCGAAGAGGGGACGGTTTTCTTCAAGGATCGAACGCATTGTCTGAAACACTTCCTGCCGGGCGGATTCTTTTGCGCTGTAGTCAAATTCGGGATATTTCAAAGAGTCGAACTGAAAAAAATCGAGCCGCTCCATGTGCAACCACTGGTGAGTAAAACTGGCAATAAATTCATCGGAGCGGGGATCGTTCAGCATTCGCTCCACGACCTTTGCCAGCGTAGCCGGTTTTTTGAACGCACCCGATCTCGACGCGACTCGAAGCTCATGATCCGGAGGAGCACTCCAGAGGAAGTAGGCCAACCGAACCGCGAATTCCTCATCCGTGAGTTCTCTTTTTTGCTCTCCGGGAATCGGTTCAATTAAGTAGAGAAAACCCGGCGAAGTCATCACCACCGCCAGTGGGTCGCGGATCGCTTCCTGGAATTTCATACCGCTTGCTTTGTTATCCAGATAGAGACTATAGAGTTTTTCCAGAAATGCTTCCGATGGTTTTCTAATACGAAAAGCCCGGTTGGCGAACCGCGAGATGATCTTTCTTGCGTAGGCGTCTTCGTCCTCATGGGTCCACCACATCCCGTCGAAAAACAATTTTGAAACACCTCGTAACGGCCACTTTTCTATATTTGGTCCTTCAACAGATACCGAGTCGATCCACAGAGCCGGAGGCGGGCCGAGACCCGTTTGATTCAACGATCTCAGGAACTCCTGGCGAACGGCATCCCGGTTGTTATGCTGGCGCTGCCGCAGCCCGAAAACCCGGCCGCCGTCTTTTGTTACTTCGACAGGTATTTTCAGAGTCTGTGGATTTTCCAAAGTGCCCGTCACTTTCCGGCAACCGAGGAGACTCAATTCGCCTGTCCGCGCTCCGTTTTCGATCATTCCATATTCGAGGAAGGTCTCATGGGACTGAGCTCCGGGAAGAGTCGCAGTCCGAACCGAAAGAATGTATTCCCCGGCAGGCCAGTTATTGGGAATCCTGATTGAGTCCACGGTAGCTCCGTCGAAGAAACTGGAAAGTAACACGCCCGATTGAGATTCGGGACGATTCAGATAATCCTCGAAGGTTTTATACTTCTGGTTGTGAATCCGTTCATAAAAGCGCACATCGCTTTCATCCAGAAAACCAAAATCCTTCGGCTCTTTTGCACCTTCGGTGGCTCTCCACGCCTGCGCCTGATCGTAGTCCTTTTTTAGTTTCGCCGATATTCTCCTGATCTTTTTGTTCGCGTCTTTCTCCGATTCGTGATGCATCGAAACCATCTTCGGCTTTTTTCCGAACACAAACGCGGCATCGAGCGCCCGGTTGGCCAGCTTTAAATACTGTTCGAACTGATCACTGGAAAAGAACAGCGAAGCCCCTGTGGTATCGAACCCGCCGGAGTTTGAATCGTCCGGCAACTCACCGGCATCGACCCGCACGCCGAGTAGATCGAAAACAGTATTTTCGTATTCCCGGCGGTTCAACCTGCGCATAGTGATCACGCCACCCGTGTCGCTGAGGAGCTCACGCGCCACGACCATCTGGTGTGACAAATCGTCGAGAAAGACGGTTTTTTCACCATCAGTCAACTGCGGTTCATCCTCCGGCGGCATCTCTCCGGAATTCATTACATTGAGAACTTTCTGCCACCTTTCCGCCGACTCGACGGTAGAGATATCGAAAGAAAGATCCTCCAGATCTACCCCGCCTTTTTCCGTCGATCCGTCGTGACATTCGAGGCAGTATTTCTCAAACATCGCAAAATGAGCCTCCGGCACCAACGCCCGCTCCTCCGCCCCGGCGAAGGCAGCCAGCAAAACAAAAAACACAGAAAAGAGGCAGAATCTCATGCTACGAAATAACGACCAAATCAACTGCACAAAACTACCCCGGTCAATGGAGGAAATCCGCTGTGAGCCGCCTGATTAACGGTCTTGAGAGAATCGCAATCCACTCGCGGGATACAATCTTTACGTCCCTAACTCACCCGCCGTTCAGGCAGAGAAAGACCTAAGCAAACAACCTCTCCTATGGCTGGAAACCCGCTTCCCTTTCGGATTCTGATTGGATCTGAGCAAAAGGTAAATATAGTCGGCGGTCCCAACCTCGAACCCGTTTTCATAGACTGACTTAGAGGGCGCTCGAAGTCAGTTTATCCATTTTCGCCAGTACCCGATTATGCTCTCTGCAGGGCGGTAAGTCGATTGAAAATCTTTTGCACCATGGGCGTCAGGCGGGTTCGGCTGTAGAGATCCCCGCTTTGGCGAATCGCTTCGGCGATGGTGGGGTAAGGGTGGATGACTCCTGCGAGGGTTCCTAGCCCCATTCCGGCTTTGATGGCCACGCTGATTTCACTGATCATGTCACCGGCATGGGAACCTACGATGGTGGCACCGAGGATTTTATCGCTGCCTTTCTCTACATGGATTTTGACGAACCCTTCGGTCTCCCCTTCGAGGATGGCGCGGTCGAGATGTTCGAAAGTTTTGGTGAATGTTTCGTATTCGATCTCCTGTTCTTTCAGGTCGGCTTCATATAGTCCGACATGGGCGACTTCGGGATCGGTGTAGGTCGCCCACGGAATGAGAAGATCGGAGAATTTGTCGCGACCGAAGAACAGGGAGTTGCGTATCACGATTCTAGCCATGAAATCGGCCATGTGGGTAAACTGATACTTACTGGCCACATCGCCGACTGCGAAAATTCGGGAGTTGGTGGTGCGCAGGTTGTCATCGACTTTGATACCGTTTCGCTTGTCGTATTCCACCTCGACTTTCTCCAACCCCATACCCTCGACGTTGGGTTTGCGGCCCGTCGCGACAAGTATAGCATCGAACTCGATCGTGTGCTCGGTACCGGCCTGTTCGTAAACTACGGTGATGGGATTTCCGGGGCCGTCGCTGATGATTTTCCGGTAGGTGCTGTTGAGTATGAAGTTGACTCCGTCACGACGCATCGAATCCTCGACGATTTTTGCGGCTTCGGGATCCTCTTTCGGGAGGATCCCGTCCCGGCGGGAAAATACCGATACCTCGGATCCAAATCTTTGGAAGCATTGAGCCAACTCCATACCGATTGGTCCCGCGCCGATGATCCCGAGCCGAGCAGGCAGTTCGGTGAGGTTGAAGATGTTTCCATTGGTCAGGTAGGGAGCTTCGGCGAGTCCTTCGATTGGCGGGACTGCGGCGCTGCCTCCGGTCGCGACGACGGCTTTGGCAAATTTCAGAGTTTTGCCATTTACTTCGACCGTGTCGGGACCGGTAAATTTTCCCCGCCCGATGAAGACATCGACGCCCAATTCTTTACTGAATCGGTCCGCCGAATCGACGGGAGAGATATTTGCGCGAAGCTTCCGCAGTCGTTCCATCACTTTCGCGAAATCGACGGTCACCTCGCCTGTGTTGACACCAAATTCACCGGCCCGACGCGCCGTCGCAGCAACCCGCGCGGCGCTGATTAATGCTTTCGACGGCACGCAACCGACATTGAGGCAATCACCCCCGAGTAGATGCGATTCGATCAACGCGACTTTGGCACCGACACCGGCAGCGCCTGCCGCTGTCACCAGACCTCCGGCCCCGGCACCGATTACCACGAGATTGTATTTCCCATCCGGCTCAGGGTCGATCCATTCGCGGGGATGGGTGTTGTCGAGCAGCTTGATGTTGTGTTCGTCGAGCGGTTCGACTCCGCAGGCATCAAGTTCATCAGCGGCAAAGTTTGCGAGATCGGGATCGCGTTCCGGGATGTTCGGTTGGAGGGATCTCGTCGCTGGATTACCGGAAAAAGGGGCGAGGAAGTCGGCCCAACTCACTGGATTGCCTTCAAAATCTTTGGCCGTTTCGCCGTGGTCCTGGTCTTCTTTGAAACGGTAGTAGAGCTTTTCGTCTTTGAATGAGTGCTCCTTCATCACATGTTGAAAGACACCTTCATTGAGCAGCATATCGCCGAGCTGGACGGCGTCCTCCCGCGAGTTGGCGAGACCTTCGGAGACGATTACGCTCACAGCTTCCCTACCAACGAAAGATTTCGGGTAGTTCTTTCTGGGAAAGCCGTGGGTGCGATCCTTGATAGTAAATTTTTCGCGCAGATTTGCGATGATTGTTTCGAGTTCGCCTTCGGCAAAGGCATCTCCGAGGTTGGTGTTTTCGTCTGACATGGTGAAATATTGGTCTAAGTATTGGTATTGGTTTTAATTTATGTAGGCTTTGGCAAACGCTCCGGCGATTCTCGCAGCCTCTGCATCGAGGGCTCCACGGAAGATGCCGGGAAAGGCGAGAACGTTATTGATCTGATTAGGAAAATCGATCCGACCGGTTCCTACTACGGCAGCACCGGCGCGGCGGGCTTCATCAGGCATGATTTCGGGTAACGACAGCTACAGAATTGTGTTTGATGGTGAGCTTGCGAGTCAGCGCCGCGTTTGCAGTGATGGCTTCGCAGGGGCGGGCCACTCCCGGGGTGTAGGCAATGGATAGATCGCCGGTAGTAGTGACCGGCATATTGCTGTAGGCACCGATTTTTCCTCTGAGCTGCTCTTGGATGATGAGGCTGCATTCGGCGTAGTTGTTATCGGGACTCATAATTATGGAAAGCGGATGACGAGGTTGCGGATTTCGGTCATGTCTTCCATGGCGAAGCGGATGCCTTCCCGCCCGAGCCCGCTGTCTTTCACGCCGCCGTAAGGCATGTTGTCGACCCGCCACGATGGCACGTCTCCGATGACGACGCCGCCGACTTCAAGGGTGTCCCACGCTTGATGGGCTTTGTAGAGATCGCGGGTAAAAATGCCGGCTTGCAGGCCGAATTTGGAATCGTTTACCTCTGCTAAAGCGGTATCAAAACCGCTGAAGGAACTCAGGATAGCAACCGGGCCGAAGGCCTCTTCGGCGCAGATTTTCTGCTCGCGTGAGACGCCTTCGAGGAGGGTCGCTTCTAGCATTGCTCCATTGCGTTTGCCTCCGCAAAGGACCTGTGCACCGGCAGCGACGGCTTCGCCGATCCAGTTCTCGAGTCGCTCGGCTTCGCTCTCCGCGATCATTGGTCCGATGAAAGTGTTTTCGTCTTTGGGATCGCCGGAGCGGAGAACCTTCGTGGCTGCGATCAGCCTTTCCCTACATTGATCGTAAAGCTTTTCGTGAATAAGAATGCGCTGGACACCGATACAGCTTTGGCCGGATTGGTAGAAGGCGCCGAAAATGATCCGCTCCACCGCGTCGTCGAGATCGGCGTCTTGATCGACGATCACGGCTGCGTTCCCGCCGAGTTCGAGGATGACTTTTTTCTTCCCGGCGTTTGCTTTTAGATTCCAACCCACTCCGGGGGATCCGGTGAAACTGAGTAGTTTGAATCGCTCGTCGGTAGTAAACAAATCTGCTCCGTCACGACTGCAGGGAAGTATGGAAAAGGCGCCTTTCGGCAAATCGGTCTCGGCCAGAGTCTCGCCGATAATAAGAGCGCCTATCGGGGTGCGGCTTGCAGGCTTCAAGACGAAGGGGCATCCTGTGGCGATCGCGGGGGCGACTTTGTGAGCGGCGAGATTAAGGGGAAAATTAAATGGCGAGATGAATGAGCACGGCCCGATGGGAACGCGCTTCCACATGCCGCGATAGCCGCGAGCTCGCCTGGCGATTTCCAGTTCCTGCACCTCTCCGTGCATTCGCACCGATTCTTCGGCGGCGATGCGGAAGGTATCGATCAGTCGGGAGACTTCGCCACGGCTGTCTTTGATCGGCTTGCCGGCTTCTACACATAGTGCTTGTGCAAGTTCTTCGGAGCGCTCGGTGAATCGATTTACGCAGTGGTTGAGGATCTCCTGACGTTCGTAGGCGGGCATGCGCGCCATTTCTCCGGCGGCTTTCACTGTCCATGAGATTCCCTCGTCGATTGCTTTGGCATCAGCCAGTGCGACGCGGGTCGCGACCTCGCCGGTGAATTTGTCGGTGACTTCGAGATCGGCATTGGGTTGGCAGGCCTCGTTTGCGAGGTAGTAGGGATATTGTGGTTCGAGCATGGTATTGGTGATGTGTTAGAGTTGGGCGCTGCGCTGTGGTAGTTCCACATTTAGAATGCGATCATTCTCCGAGTAGTCGATTGGTATATCGATGAGGTGAACCCCGCCCTGTTGCTGACAATTGCGGATCAGCGGGGCGAGTTCATCGGTTGCTGCGAGGCGATGCCCGGTCGCGCCATAACTGTCTGCGTATTTTACGAAGCAGGGATTTTTGAAATCGAGGCCGTAGTCCTGAAAGTGCATGTGCGCCTGCTTCCATTTGATCATGCCGTAGGCACAGTCGTTTAGTATCAAAACGATGAGATCCAGCCCGAGCCGAACGGCGGTCTCCAACTCCTGCGAATTCATCATAAAACCTCCATCTCCGCAAATCGCGATCACAGGGCGGTCGGGGTGTACGATTTTTGCTGCGATAGCGGAAGGAAGTCCGGCACCCATCGAGGCGAGCGCGTTGTCGAGGAGGACAGTGTTTGGCCTGTGAGCTTTGTAATTGCGGGCGAACCAGATTTTATACACCCCGTTGTCAAGGGCGATGATCCCGTTGTCCGGCATGACGGAACGGACATCGGCAACGAGGCGCTGCGGGCGGACCGGGAACTCCGCTGCATCGCTGCCTTCGCTGATGTGCTCTTCAGTGGCGGCACGGCATTTCATAAACCATTCGAAGTCCCAGTTTTCCTGCGGAACAAGCCCTTCATTGATTTGCCAAATGCTGTTGGCTATATCTCCGATGACTTCGATCTGTGGGAAGTAGACAGGATCGACTGCCGCTGAGTTGAAATTTACGTGGATAACCTGGCGCTCACCTTTGTCCATAAAGAATGGAGGCTTCTCTACGACATCGTGCCCGATATTGACGATCACATCAGCCTTTTCGATAGCGCGGTGGAGAAAGTCTCCTGCGGACAGGGTTGCATTGCCGAGAAACAGCTCGTGGCGTTCATCGACGACGCCTTTCCCCATCTGCGTTGTGATGAAAGGAATGCGCTGCCGATCAACAAATTCCCGTAATTGAGTGGCGGTCAGTTTCCGGTTTGCGCCGGCTGCGATGACGAGTAGCGGGTGCTTCGCTGCTGTTAGCAAATTAATGGCGCTGGCTACCGCTTTACTTTCGGCGACAGGGCGGCGAGCGAGGCTTTCGTCGATTGGCTTGCGGTTGGTTTCCTCGGCAGCGATGTCTTCGGGCAGCTCCAAATGGGCCGCGCCCGGCTTCTCTTCGGCAGCGAGCCGGAAGGCTTCGCGGATCCGGCTGGGTATATTATCTCCACTTGCGATTTGCTGGCTGTATTTCGTGATGGGCTGCATCATGTCCACTACATCAATGATCTGAAACTGCCCCTGCTTACTACTCTTAATCGGCTTTTGCCCGGTAACCATGAGCATCGGCATACCACCCAGTTGCGCATAGGCGGCTGCGGTAACGAGATTTGTCGCCCCGGGTCCCAGGGTCGAAAGACAAACTCCGACCTTGCCGGTGAGGCGGCCGAGGGTCGCTGCCATAAATCCGGCGGCCTGTTCGTGACGGGTAAGGATCAATTTGATCGGTGAGCGCGACAGGGAGTCGAGGAAGTCGAGGTTTTCTTCGCCGGGAATGCCGAAGATATATTCCACGCCCTCGTTTTCGAGAGCTTTTACAAACAGGTCGGATGCTTTCATTGGTAGATAATTGTTTGAGATGATTCTATACTAAACAACACCGCATTCCTGCAACGCACTGGCAACTTTCGTGAACCCGCCAATGTTTGCCCCGCGCACGTAGTCGATACCACCGTTAGCGTGCTTTCCGTACTTGCTACATTTCCCGTGAATATCGCTCATGATGATCTGCAGACGTTGATCCACCTCTTCAAGCGACCAATTGATACGCATAGCATTCTGGCTTTGTTCGAGACCGGAAACCGCTACACCACCTGCGTTCGATGCCTTCCCCGGAGCGTAGAGGACGCTCTGCCTTAGCAGGTGCTGAGCTCCCGGTTCGCAGGGCATGTTGGCCCCTTCGGCCAGTGCCATGAGTCCGTTGGCGATTAGTGTTTTCGCGTCGTCTTCAGTAATTTCATTTTGGGTCGCACAAGGGAATGCCAGATGGGCTTTCGCTGCCCACGGGCGGCCGACGGAGAAAGTACATCCGTATTTTTCGGCATACTCCTCGATTCGGCCGCGACGGACTTCTTTCAGATCTTTGAGGAAAGCCAGCTTTTCCTCGTCGATACCATTAGGGTCGTAGATAAAGCCGGAACTGTCGCTGGCGGTAACGGGTTTTGCGCCGAGCTGGATCAGTTTCTCTATACAATAAAGTGCAACGTTGCCCGATCCGGAAACGACTGCGGTCTTGCCTTCGATCCCATCGCCTCTGGTTGCCAACATTTCGCGCATGAAGTAGACGACGCCGTGACCGGTCGCTTCCTTACGGCCGATGCTGCCTCCGAAATTCAGCCCTTTGCCAGTTAATACTCCGGTAAATGTGTTGGAGAGGCGCCGGTATTTTCCGAACAGATACCCGACCTCGCGAGCGCCGACTCCGATGTCACCGGCGGGCACATCAGTATCCGGACCTATATAGCGATGAAGTTCGATCATCAGCGATTGGCAAAAGCGCATCACTTCGCCGTCGCTCTTGCCTTTGGGATTAAAATTGGAACCGCCCTTGGCACCGCCCATGGGCAGACCCGTCAGACTGTTTTTAAAGATTTGTTCGAAACCGAGAAACTTCAGAACGCTTTCAGTCACAGTAGGGTGAAATCGCATCCCGCCTTTGTAGGGGCCGATCGCATTGCAGAACTGAACCCGCCAGGCGCGATCGGCGCGAACATTGCCCTCGTCATCGACCCAGCTGACGCGAAATGA
Organism: Verrucomicrobiales bacterium; assembly: GCA_029213025.1. Lineage (GTDB taxonomy): Bacteria > Verrucomicrobiota > Verrucomicrobiia > Verrucomicrobiales > DEV007 > Arctic95D-9. The sequence goes on along the minus strand of JARGOZ010000019.1, from coordinate 21,540 downwards.
AATGACCCGGTCAGGTTCGGTAAGGCGCTCCAGTAGGCATTCTCCCTGGAATTCTTTATGATCGGCGAGGAATGGTATGATGTCCGAAGCCACTTCCTGAACAGCGTCGTGGAATTCCCGTTGGCCGGGGTTGCGTTTCCGGAGACCAGACATAAAGGCGTTGATGTCTGTGCATGTATTTTTCATCGTGATTGTTTTTGTGATTTCGTGTAGTTAATTCGTGGTGAAAAGGAGAGGGTTGATGCTATCGACTGTACCCTGTACAGTGTGTGAGCGTGCAGGGTACAGCCGCTAAGAAAACGCCTTTGGCCGTCTATAGGTATGCCAGTTGAAACTTCACCTCCAAAGGAGGCGGCTAAAGTAGCAATGCCCATTGAGCGTTTTCCTGGAATCGCCGGTATATATCGATTTTCTTGCGTCATTCCAGCACAGGTATACTTCTATTTTTCTTCAATTTTCTGCTGAAGGGCTTTCCTGGAGATCTTTGTGATGTATATCGTTACTACAACGGTCGCCAGCAGTCCGACTCCATACATTGCCCATTCGGCAGGGCTTTTGCTTCCCGACTCAGTCGCAGCTTTCCCCAGCGAACCGATGTAGACATATAACAGGGTGCCGGGAAACATACCTATCCACGAGACGAGGACGTAGTGTCTTAATTTAACTTTTGTGATTCCGTAGGCATAGTTCAGTAAAGAAAACGGGAACACGGGTGACAGGCGGGTCAGTCCGACAATTTTCCAACCCTGTTCTGCTACGCCACTGTCGATTGCACTGAAGCTCTCGTTCCCGGCAATCTTCTTTTCGACCCAGCCTCGAGCAAGATAGCGGCCGATCAGAAAAGCCAAAGTTGCCCCCAATGTCGATGCGATAGAGACATAAGCGGCCCCCCACACAACACCGAAGATCGTCCCTGATGCAGCGGTTAAAAGAGAGCCGGGCACAAAGAACACGACAGCCAAAATATAGATTCCGATAAAGGCGATTGGCCCCCAAACCCCGAGGGTCTCAATCCACGAAATCGATTTCGTCAGGTATTCACCTATTGGTAATACGTAAAGCAAGCCCCCGATCGTTCCGATGACAAAAAGTGCAACGACGATATTTTTCCAGGGGATTCTGCGTTTCGGTTGGGTGATTTGTTCTGCTGTATTCATAGTAATGATTTTGGTATTAGTTCAGAGCGCGGTTGCAGTAGCAACACCCTTTGGGCGTTAGTTTCATGTGTGAGTCGCGATTCCTTCCTGTGTATTAACAAGTTTCTTTGGGGAAAAATGGATGAAAGCTAAATTTCACTCAGCTTTTATTCCAAAATTCGCGATGGGAAAACGCCCAAAGGGCGTGGCTACCGTAGCTACGCCCGGGGGGGGCCGCCCTTTGGGCGTCTGTTTCATTGCAGCGAACAGTGTTTGCCTTTGCCGATTTATCGGGATTTCAGGCTTTCCAACCTTTCCGGACTCAATAAAACGGGAGCCAGAGCCGCCTTCATTTCCTGCTCTGAAATCATCCCGGCTTCATGCTGAAGGATCTCTTTTATCCAGTGTGCAGCGCCTGGAGTCTGATGGACGCGATGCTTTGATTGAATGACCAAATCGGCAACCGCTCCAGGGATGATGGCGCTTTTAAGCGGAACGACCCCGTCCCCAATTTCTTTACTTACTCTTTTCACTCCGGCGATGTTATAAAATCGAACTTCGGGATCGATTGGCAGTTTTACGAGGACATCAGCGATGGGGGAATCAGGCCGCATCGTTGCGATTGAGTTGACCCCCGCTTCGACAAAGGCGGCAAAATCCGGTTGTAACAGATGACGGTTCCTCGTCGTGAAGGCATCGGCCAGGCTTTCGATTTCATCGGGCCGCCTCGCCAGCGCCATGCCTATCCGTCCGGGTAGTCCGTTGGCCATTTTACTGCCTTTGTGAGGAGTCGCGATAAAGATCACGGTCTTTACATAGTTCCGCGGGGAATATCGAAAAGCGCTCTCCATCAGGTTTCTCTGGTCCGGGGTGAGGTGAAACTCGGCGGACGGTGCACGGAACGCGGTAATCCACAGGTCATCCCCGGATGATGAGATTAGTGACTTCGATAAGATTCCACCCATACTATGGCCAATCACGATGATCCGTCGTTGCATAGAGATACTATAGGTTTTCTCGACCCTGGACACGGCCAGGTCGAGGTGGCGCTTCATAATTGCGGCTGCCGGCACACTGGGTGCAGCGGAAGAATGGCAATAGTACCAAAACTGAAATCGCTTTTGGATAATCGGATCGCAATGTAATCCGTTTATCATCTCTTCCCATGTGTAAGGCCCGGATAGAAGGCCGTGAACTAAAAGTACCGGGATTCGTTGTGGGTCATACTTTTCGGTGAGAAAGATACCCGTTTGTTTTTCGCCAAGTTCGGGATTCCGAAATCGTTTTAGATTTTTTGCGAATACTTGCTCGCCTCCAGTTGCGGAGTTTAGCCGATGATTAAACTCTCCGTAACTGTAGTGATTTTGAGCGAATAGTTGGGAATTGGCAAGAACGAGAGCGACGGTGATTATCAGAGGGAAGGGGACCGTAATTTGGGGAGCGGCAATGAGAAAACGCCCAAAGGGCGTTGCTACTACGACGCCCTTTGGGCGTCCATTGTGGCGTAAAGAACTATCAAACATAGGTGAGACGCAATTGCTTCGAGAAGAGCGTCCAAAGGGCGCGGCTACTGTAGCAACGCCCTTTGGGCGTTTTTCATTGCAGGATTATTGATTTTCCGGTAGACCTACCGGAAAGATGATCCGTGTCATCCCGAAGGGCCGCAGATTCGGCCCGAGCTCTGGTAGGCTCCACCATAGTTGGTGCCATTTGAACCGGTGTAGACGCTTCGATCGCCAATCGTAGTAGAAGCCTTGCTTCCGCAAGAAGTGAAAACCGACAACAGGCTGAGACCTGCGATATTGAGTGCGACGAAGAATATTTTCATAGATTTATTGTGATGGACCAAATGATGTCCTTGTATGAGTCGCGATCTGCCTCCGGAGTCTTAACAAGTTTCTTCAGAAGATCATCTGAAGGCCTGTTTTATGGCCGGATTTCGATGCGATCAATTGCGAGATTGAATTTCGAACCGGTGTCGTCGCCGTCGCATGCGATCCAGAGTCCGACTGCTCTGACAGGCGATGAGTATGCCTTGTCGAGAAAGATCTCTCCGGGCTGTTGCAAAGAACATGCGATCGTTTCTTTCAGCATCTGATTACCGGAAGGGTGCATGCGTTGTTTCCAAATTGGTCCGCTCCCGTTCGCTACATTATAGAAATCAATTTTCCCCAAGCCGGTTCCTTTAGGACCCATCACCGCCAATTCCCGAACCCAGACTGGAGCCAGCATGGATTGTAACCGCGTCATTTTTTTGTCTCCAGAAAGGATAATCCCGAACCTGAGAACAAAATCATCAGCTCCTGATTCGCCCTGGTTTTTCAAAGCCGGGAGGAGGATCAAGCCATCTACGGTGCCCTGAAAGGTAAATCCGGAAATAGTTTTCACCTCGCCGAAGCTATAGACTAGCGGACCTGAGGAAGCGTTAACAGCAACCAGTAGGGAACCGTTGCTCGTATATAGCGTATTTGCTTTTGAGTTCTTAAATGCAAGCAATCTCCATCCGTAAGGGTGCGTTGTGCTCTTCACTCTGAGAGGGATTTCCTCTGCACTTGCCAGTGCAACCAGTGCCTGTACCACAAAAATAAAAAGAAGTAATTTCATTTGTCTACTTTGGTTTATCTGGTAAACAGAACCCAACAAAGCGCACCGATTACCCCGGCTATAGGTAATGTTGTGATCCATGCGAGAACGATCGATCCGATGACTTTGGAATCACCCTGTTTCGTCAGTAGACCGATCCCGAAGAGACTACCGCATGTCACATGCGTTGTGCTGACGGGCAATCCCCATCGACTTGCAAATATTACGAGAAAGGCGGTTGTCAAATTCGCGCTGAAAGCCTGTCCGTCGTTCATTGTGGTGATGCCGGAACTCATCGTTTGTGAGACGCGGCGAACCATCAGCAATCCCCCGGCGAGAATACCCGCTCCTACCAGAGCAACCGCATTGCGATCGGTCAGAAACGACAGACCAATCAAGAGGGCTGCAATTTTAGGGGTATCATTGAGGCCCCGGGCAAAACTGATGGCTCCGGCCGAAAGCAGATGAAGACGATTTACTATGGCCTGTGCATCTATACCAAACACGTCCCCCTCGTATCGCCGCACACAGTTGCTTTTCTGATCAAGCGTCAGCTCCAGACCGGTCTCCGTGAAGGAGGCGGTGCCATCGTGGTTGATCGCAACCGGATGATCGACCTCGCCAAGACATAAGCAGGTCTGATCTGTAATCCCCATGTTGATGCGGATCTTTCGAAATATAGCATAAGCAACGATCGAAACTCCTACAGCAGTGAGAGGAGCTGCAAGCAAAGGATAGAAAAACTTACTCCAAACGGCATTCCAGTTCAGACCGTTACCAGCCAACCCGATACCGATGATCGAACCGACGAGAGCATGAGTCGTCGAGATTGGCATCCCGATACGGGTGGCTAACAGCACCGTTGTGCTGGAGGCGATCGCTACGCATAACGGGAAAAGTGCAGAGCTGAGAATGGCCGCATCCACAATACCTTTCCCTTTAAATTTACTGGCAAGTTCAGCACCATACCATATCGCAGCCACTGAACCCAGAAGAGTGGCGAGCCCAGCGAAGAGGACGGCTCTTTTACTGGAGAGGATTCCACCTCCAATCAATGTGGCGACACCTTTGCTGTTGTCATTGGCTCCATTTGCAAACGCTAAAGCGAAAGCAAATACGACAATCAATATTCCGATCAGCATCATTCGTTTGGTTTGATCGTTATCATGCTGCTTGATTCCGATAACAGTCCATTTTAATGGAGCCTGATTTCATTCCCAATTTTGGATTTAGCAGGTATTCTATTTCGCTTCGTTCAAACTCCAGTTATAAGTTTGAAATGAAACTTTAGCTCCATTAGGGATTTTCAAATTCCTATGCTTGTTGATGTATGATAGCACCCCTCCTTCAGCCTGAAAATCAGAGTCATACCAATCAAATATTTTCGAGATCCTGGCTTCACCACCGGAGAAAGCCACCCCTTTAGGATTCCGGTTGATGAAATTCGAGGCGAGTGTGGTAAGCACAGAGTCGAGGGTTGCACCGCGAAACGCAGACCCGGCGAGTGGAGGACAGCTTTCGCTGGCACAGTTCAAGGCAAAATGAATTCGGGGTTCATTGAATTCCGTTCGGATCACGTCATTTTCGAGAGCGGTAAAACTGGTCTTGTTTCCCGCAACCTTGAGATTGTTCGCTTTGAAAAAGCGACCTCTGCCAATGAGCCCTCCACCGCCGGGGCCAGCCGTTGGATAGGTATCAAGGATTCGCTGAAGGATCCAGGCATTGTACGCATTCAAATAAAAGGCGAGCTTTTCGCTTTCGGATTTACCGCTCAATTTTTCATTACCGATGGAGGACACCACTCTGGACAACGCTTCTCGATCGGCTGAATTCCCATGCCATGCCCTATATTTAACCCCCGTTGACGTTACGTATTTCCCCAGGAGTTCGTCGTATTGTTCGACCCAGTCATCGGCCCGAAGCGAGGAAACGAGTAGAGCAGAGATGATGACGACAAATAGATAAATGGTTTTCAATTTCATTGATTAGCGATTATATGATTGTTGTTAGGATCGTAACTCCCTATAGATTTTGGTTACTCAACTGAGCCGGCATTTTTCGGTTGGTCTTAACAGCTTTTTTGATTTCTTTTAGCCGCGACCTCAGGGCGTTTCTATCCCGGGGCCAATTGCACCTGTACGCAAACCTGTGTCTCAGGTCTGTACACACCCGGTAAAAATGGTTCACCCGCTGAGCAAAAACATCGTCTTCACACTTCAGAAGACCCGGCATCGAAGAAAAATGAAATATTTCGGGAATATTCCTCCGGAATCTCCCTCTTCTGTTTACAAATATTCTCCAGTCAACGGGATCGGAGATAATTCAACATACCAAAAACAGGCAATAGAAAACCATACTCATGAAGACGAACCATACCTCGAATTGTTACAAATCACTCGCCGTCATGTGCGCTCTGATCGGCTTGATTTACAGCCAGTCACAAGCTGCAGACGATGCACCCTATTTTCATCACGACTATAATACCGCTCTGGCGAGTGCCTCCAAAGCCGGGAAACCACTCATTGTAGTATTTTCCGCCTCGTGGTGTCCACCTTGTCAGAAGATGAAGAAAAACGTATATCCCAGTTCGAAAGTACAGCCCTATCACGAATCTTTTGTATGGGCATACCTTGATGCTGACGAAAGTAAAAATAAACCGTTGATGTCAAAATTCGGTGTCAATGGTATTCCTCATATCACGTTCGCCCGCCCGGATGGCAGCTATATAGGACACTTCGCCGGTAGTGTTTCGCCCACTCAGTTTACCGGAATTCTTGATAAAGTAAAAATTGATGCAAAACGACCTTCCGGAAGCGGATCAACACCTCAGCCCGGTTCAGGATCAGGACGAAAAGGATCAGGTAACAAGTAAGTATTCGGACAGCAGGAACGACCTACTTCGGAATTACAACTTTCCGCTGTATATTCTATGAAAATGAAGCCTGCTTTGATCGCAACTTTGGTAGACGAACATTACGAAAACCTCTACCGATTTGCTCTCAGCCTGACAAGAAACGAAGAGGAGGCTGCCGATTTGACGCAACAAACGTACCTCTATCTCGCGGCAAAGGGTGGTCAAATCAGAGACCTGGCAAAGGCGAAATCATGGCTGTTCACCACCCTGCGCCGCGAGTTTTACTCCATGCGGAAAGAAACCGGTCGATTCACTGCGATCGATGAAAAGGAACATCTCGAAGTGGAGGCCCCTGATAATGTAGAAATGGAGGTCCTCAAACAAGCCAGCGAAGCCATGATTATGGAAGGATTAAGCGAGATTCGGGAAGTGTTTCGAGTCCCTCTAGCGCTTTTCTATTTTGAGGATTTCAGCTATCAGGAGATTGCGGCAATTCTCAAAGTTCCCTCCGGCACAGTGATGTCCCGCCTCTACCGGGGAAGGGCGGAATTGCGGAATTGGCTAATTTTACGACTCGAGACTGACACCACCCCGAGAAACATAGTACCCCTACGATGGGCATCGGGTGAATAATTATATACCACCTGAACAAAATGATATGAATATTGACGAAGCCAAATTTATTTTATCAGCGATTCGGAATGAAGAGGAGAATCTATCTGATCCACAGGTTTTCGAGGCGCTGAAAATGGTGAAAAACAACGAAAGCTTGAAGCAGTGGTGGACCGAAGTCCGTGAATTTGATACTGCGGTGAGCAGCCAGCTAAAGAAGGTCCCGGTCCCTCCCGGTCTCAAAAACGCTATCCTGACAGGGGTCAAAGTCTCTACAAAACCAAAGCCAAACCGATGGTTCATGATCGCCTCCGTTGCTGCCGCAGCATGTTTGATGATCGGAATCGTTGCGTGGCAAATCATGAATCCCTTTTCCCAAAATTCAGATAGCATCGCAACTTTCCGAAACGATATGATTCAGCAACTCAAAGAACTGAAGACCCTTGATCATAAATCAGATGATCCAAACAGTGTTTCGCTCTTTTTCAAATCGCAAGGTTTGGAGATTACGATCCCCGGAGAAGTCGACGACGGAAAGCTGGCGGGATGCAAAATAATGGAATGGAAAGGTCATCGAGTTTCTTTACTATGCTATCGAAGGGATGGCGAAAGCAAGGCGGACATTCATATGTTCACCGTCGACGCATCAGCCATTCAGCATTGGAACGATGGCGAAGTGAAACGGACCCCGGAAGGGGACTGGAAGTCGACTACCTGGAATTCGGGTGATAAAATTCACCTGGTTGTCATGAAAGGAAACTCGAAGAAAAATCCCCGGAATCTAATCCCCCTTGGATAGCATAAACCTGGCGGTGTTGACAACACTCCGCAAATCCAGTAAGAAAGTTCCCTGTAGTTTAAACGTCTTCACAGGGATGATTTCTTTTGAGCCAGGTCCGATCAATATGAAAGAAATATCTCCTGAACTCCTCATGGCGGAAGCTGACCGGCTTTTTGCTTACGCACGGCAGAGAGTCGGCGACCACCAGCAAGCTGAGGATTTGGTTCAGGCTTGCCTAGTTACCGCCTGGGAGAAACGCGGTAATTTCGACGGGCGATCACAACTCAGCACCTGGCTGACAGGTATCATGAAATATAAAATTCTTGATTACTTTCGCGCCTGCAAACGGGATCCTGATAAACATTCCGTTAGCGCGCCTGATGAAACCTGGGAGGACGACCCGTTGGATCAGCTGTTCGATGCTCATGGTTCGTGGAAGGTCGATCCCAATTTTTCTCTGGGATTCCTCAATGATCTGCCCAGCGACCAGGCTCATTGGAAAGAAATTCTGGGGTGGGTCCAACATTGTACAGATCGACTTCCGGATCGTTTAAAAATGGTGTTTCTTCTTCGTGAAGTAGATGAACTTTCTGTAGGAGAAGTCGCTCAAGCCGCCGGAGTAACCGTTGGCAGTGCCGGCGTACTTTTGACCCGGGCGCGTCATAAAATCAGGACCTGCCTGCAAAGTAACAATATAGCCCCGTAGCCGGTAGTTCGATGCCTGAAACCAAACAAAACCCGGAACCGCCTCTTCGATATCGCATCATACAGAAAATGATGTGGCCGGTGCTGAAACCTCTGCATCTATCGTGCCGCCATTTTTCTGAACTGTGTTCGGTTCGGTTGGATCGCCCGTTGACGCAGGGTGAGAAAGTACGATTTCGCATTCACCGAATGAGCTGTGGTTTGTGCAGATCGCTACCGAAACAAATGGAATGTTTAGGAGTACTAAGTCGAGGCGCTTCATATCCTGCGAAGGAAGATGACGAACCTGCTAAATCTCTTCCCGACGAAGCCCGCCAGCGCATCCTGCGAACAATGACCAAAGGAACTGATAACGATGGCACTGACTGTCAGAAGTGATTCGCCACAAAATAGCCGGATTTCCTGTCCCTGCCTGATTTCCGGCTTCATCTCAGTCTCCCTTTGGGTTTATGTCGCAAGACAATGAGAACTGAGCTTTCTGCAATATATTTCCTGTAAGCATTGCATTAAGGAGAGTCGCCGGGAATCGCTCTCGAAAGCTGTTTTGTAGCAACCGAAAACGATACCTCGATTGGTCGGGGTCTGGAGGAGTGGTTTAACTATCAGGGTTCCGTACGCTGTTTCTCCCTGAGGTCGGCCTCCGAAACAACAGCCTTTGAATTTATTTAAAGTAATCCGTTAAGAGTTGGGATTCTTTCTACGACTCACTCTTAACACCGGCCTTTGACTGTTTCACAGGCCACCCATTATTTTCATGAATTCGTCAATTACCATGTTATCGGAACACGCGACCCGCGACCGTTACGCCGCCGCCGCTCAGGCACCGGAAGCCGCCCTGTGCTGTCCGGTTGATTACGATCCTGAATATCTCGAAGTGATTCCTTCGGAGGTTATCGAGAAGGACTACGGCTGCGGCGATCCGTCGAAATACCTAAAGCCCGGCGAGACAGTCCTGGATCTCGGCAGCGGAACAGGCAAGATCTGCTTTATCGCCTCGCAGGTCGTGGGGAAAAACGGAAGGGTGATCGGTGTGGACATGACGGATAACATGCTTGAGGTGGCCCGACGCAACGCTCCGATCGTGGCCGACCGGCTCGGCTATGCCAACGTAGAATTCGGCAAGGGTCGTATCCAGGATCTCGCCCTCGATTTGGAGATCCTCGATGCTGAACTTGAGAAGCGTCCTATACAGGATGCCGCGTCCCTGCTCGCCGCCGATACATTCACTGAGGATCTACGGAAAAAACATCCGCTAGTGAAGTCCGGGGAAGTTGATGTAGTTGTGTCGAACTGCGTTCTTAACCTCGTCGAGTCCCGGCATAAGCGACAACTGTTCGATGAGATCTTCCGGGTGCTAAAGGTCGGCGGACGCGCGGTGATTTCCGACATAGTGAGCGACGAGGAGGTGCCGGCCGACATGCAATGTGATCCCGTCCTGTGGAGCGGCTGCATTAGTGGCGCCTTCACCGAGGACGGTTTTCTAAAGGCCTTCGAGGACGCCGGTTTTTACGGTATTGAAATTCTGAAACGCGATAGTGCCCCCTGGCAAACGGTGGAGGGCATCGAGTTTCGCAGCGTCACGGTGCAGGCGTGGAAAGGCAAGCAGGGACCCTGTCTGGAGCGCAATCAGGCAGTGATCTACAAGGGACCGTTCCTCAAGGTGCTCGACGACGACAACCACGCTATGGAACGGGGCAAGCGCTACGCGGTTTGCGACAAGACTTTTAACCTCTATCAAAAAGCACCCTACGCGGGGCATTTCGAATTTATCGAGCCTCTGGAAGCCATCCCGTTGAACGAGGCGAAACCCTTCACCTGTTCGGAAGCTGTTTTACGCGACCCGCGCGAAACAAAAGGACGGGACTACGATGCAACCACCGAGGCGGCCCAGTGCTGCGACGAGAAGAACGGAACTTGCTGTTAAGACCATGAACCGATTCCAACAACAACTTAACGCCCACAGAGTCCCGCTTTCACGGGGGACTTTTAAGACCCTTCAGATAAACGTGGGACGCAAGTGCAACCAAACCTGCACGCATTGCCATGTCGACGCCGGTCCCCACCGCACCGAGATGATGGATGAGTCCACAGCGAAGCGCGTCGGTGCATGGATCAAAGAACACAAACCTGAAACGGTAGATATCACGGGAGGTGCACCGGAGTTGAGCGAGTTCTTTACCTATTTCGTCGAGACCGCGCGCAGTGTGGGAGCGCATGTCATCGACCGGAACAATCTAACGATCATCGAAACGAAATCCCACGCTTACCTGCCTGAGTTCCTCGCGCGGCATGAAGTCGAAGTGGTTGCCTCGCTGCCCTGCTATCTGGAGGAAAACGTGGACGAACAACGCGGTGACGGTGTCTTTTTAAAAAGCATTCGCGCCCTGCGCAAACTCAACGCTGTTGGCTATGGCACCCGTTTACCTCTGACTCTGGTCTATAATCCGATCGGCCCAAAGCTGCCGCCGAATCAGACGGAACTCGAAGTCGAATACAAGCGTGAATTGCGGGACCGCTACGGTATAGAATTCACCCGGCTTTTCACCATTACGAATCTACCTGTCGCCCGCTTCGCCACAGAGTTGCGCGAGCACGGTCAGTGGGATGCCTACATGGATCTGCTGGCGAACAGCTTCAATCCCTCTACGGTCGATGACTTGATGTGTCGCAGCACCATCAACATCGGTATGGCAGGCGAAGTCTTCGATTGCGACTTCAATCAAATGCTCAAGATGCAACTCCGCAATGGCAAAGACCTGTTCCTATGGGATGTGACGCCGCAGACCATTGGTGAATACGAAATCATCACCGCCAATCACTGTCTTGGCTGCACCGCCGGTGCGGGGAGCAGCTGCACGGGTGCGCTTGAAAGTGCCGTCGCCACCGCTGCGAACTAAATATAATGAAACCGACCGCTTTAATACTATGCACGGGAAATTCCTGCCGCAGCCATATGGGAGAAGGCATTCTCCGGGATTTCGCCGGAGATTCCCTTAATGTAGCGAGCGCCGGCTCCCGCCCTGCCGGCTATGTGCATCCGCTCGCAATCGCGGTTATGTCTGAGATCGGCATTGATATCAGTGGACACGAAAGCAAGGGGCTTGATCAGTTTCTGAACCAGGAGATTCATCTCGTCATCACTGTATGCGGCAATGTTGATCAAAACTGCCCCGTTTTTCCAGGGCAGATGAAACGGATTCACTTCGGCTTTGATGATCCGGCAAAAGCAGAGGGTTCACCGGAAGAGTTGCTCAAAGTTTTCCGAAGAGTTCGCAATGAGATGCAGGAATTTCTCACCGATCAGTTCGACCAATGGAAGCTGACCGGATTCATTGACTAAACTAATTCTATGTAGGATGGACTGCTAGTCCGTCCACATTACTCGGCTCCCGACGGCGGACGGACCGGCAGTCCATCCTACGAGACAAAGTCGATCTAATTTTTTTCTAATACCAAAATCTATACCGCATGAAAACTATACTTTTCCTGACAGGTCTTACGACCTTCATCACTCTCACTTCCTGTACACCGACACGTAAACACATGAGAGAGGCGGATGCACAACTGTTGCAGTCCGAACAGAAAATGTTAGCCGGAGAGTGGACCGGTGCAATCACCCTGGCTGAGCAGGCAGGGGAGGCGGTGAAGCTGGGCATCGAAGCCAGACCAGTGAGAAAAGGGGCCGACGGAAAAGAATTGGACATGTCTCCGTTGTTTGAAGCGTGGGCGAAAGGGCCCCATCTCGAGTTGCTCACAGCGCTGCGCGACAGTCAGGCTGAAAGGGCCGCAGCAGCTTTTGTTGCGACCCGGCACCAATGCACGAGTTGTCATATCGCTGCGGGCAGGAACGACATTCCGCTTTCAACGCTGTAGACTGCACCGCGACGGACTTCGACTTGCCCGGAATGCACTGCTTTACTATAACCCTAGAAAGACCTTGTCTAACAGCAGATGACAAGGTCGCTATTCTAAATGGCTTCAATAGACCTATTGAAACATTCAGGGACGGCAGACCGGGCCGATTCAACTGCCCGTCAATGCGCATGAGGGCCCGGTTGATGCCGTAGCAAACACGAAGCCAATGATTGCGAGCATCTTGATTATTCGCATTCTAAACAGCCCACTGATCGAAAGAGCCAGGAGAATCGGTAGGTGCTCAAACCACACAAGGATATCGTCAAATAGTCGCTTCCCGTTGTATTCTCCCCACAATTTATCGGGATACTGGTAAATGAGCCAGAACCGGGCGTAGTAAAGCAGTGCCGCTGCCGAAACAAACAACCAGACTTTAGAACGCGCAAAAACCAGAAATGGGAGCGCCCATATCCAATACCAGGGGTTTTGGGTGGCGGATAAATACCAACTTGCCGCGAGGATGAGAAAAATGGACCTCCCGAATTCAAACTCTCCAATTTGCCCCGGCCCGTGGTTTCGTAGAGAAAGCCAGGCAATGATTAAGAATAAAGTTCCACCGCAAACAAGTTGGGCACCCAAAAAATCAGGGGCCCCCTTGTAATCCTTTGCTACGAGGTCTGCCCAGAAGGTTCGCCAATGATTCGGTGAGATCGCATACCATGGGTTGGGCCGATCCTCCTTTTGATCTGAAGCATTTTCTGTCCGCAGATTCTCCCTGACTACACTGAAGATGAGATCGTTCATCTCCCACGTTTTCAGAAAAGTTCGTAAGCCCTTCAAATCATCATGCACTCCGACCGGGGCACTTTCGACGTGGGAAATGTATCGGCCGGGGGTTTCCAATGTGATATTGGAAACCTTTTCCGGTGAAATAAGAAAACTGACAAAACCTAAAGTTACGATTGGCGGAAGATAAGCGATAACTCCTTTCCATCGCCTTTGCCGCCACGAGTATATCAAAAATGCAGGGGCAATGACAACGGGGTACCATTTGGCAAAAATGGCCAGGAAAAAGAAAACCGGCGTCAGCCAAATAGAGACAGTTGAATCGCGTCCCCCATTCAAACCCTCATCCGCTTTTGGTTTGACTCGCAATTGAGAATAGAAAGCTGCCACGGTAAAGAAGACGGCAATCGCGTCCATGTGCGATGCGTTGGAAAACTCTTTAATCACAAGAGGGCACCACGCATAGATAATTGCCCGTCCGACAGGTAAATTCATCTTTCGCAGGATCAGGATGAGCAACCAAACCGTTCCCAGATCAAAAACGGTGATCAGGGCTCGTAACACGGAAAGATGAATAAACACCGGAGCGAAATCCGGAGTGACCATAGCCGCAATCGCTAATACCACCTGACTGACCAAAGGATAGATTGTCGGGATTTCGCGATGGTCAATTCGCTCAAAAATTGTCCGGAGAGCTATTGAACGATCCTGTATCGCTAAAAGAGTTTTTCCATCTTCGTGCCCTGCTCTGGAATCGATCTCAACTTTGCTCTCATTTTCGATAGATATACGGAGCCGATCAAGGTCAGAAGGGCTGAATTGATAAGGGGAGATCCCGGACGCCACACATTGGCCGTCCCATAGATACCGATAAAAATCGATTTCCTGAACCGGATGCGAAATGATCAGGAGGGGGAGGCGGATTAGTATAGCAATCAGAAAAATATCGCTCCCACGGACACCCTGCGCCCGGGAACTGTTAAAGTAGACGACCGAAAAAAGATAGGCAGCAAAGGCAATGCCTGTGATTAAAGCAATAAACCCAAAAGGACGACCTTCGGACACCGAATCGTAGGCAAAATCCCTTGATACCACGGCGAACCCGAGCCATAACAGAGCCAGGATAATACCGACAGCCCACAGGTATATCCGAATACGAACTTGCGAACCACGGACGTGATTTCGCTTCAAATTGCCCAACATGTTCGGTTACCGATAGCCTGAGCCCTGAGGAACCGAGCTGGATCCCGAACCCTGCGGGGCGTAAGTGGCCCCAGGCAGCGTAGAATTGGTTCCTGAGCCAGAGGGTCGGTTGGAGGACCTACCAGACGGCGTGTATCCGGAACTGGATGGAGAATTCGAATTAGAGCCACAGGAACTTAAAGCCGCAAAACCGATCAATCCGGCAGTGAAGGAGAGAACTATACCAATAGAACAAAGGTGAAATTTCATAGAATAAAGATGAGTAGATATCGATTTTTTCGGTTTAGAAAGTGGGCTACCTCACAAAAATGGATTTTGAAATCAGGCTCCACCAAAGAGAAGAGACCGATCAGTTGATTTTATTCCCGGAATTTTACAAAAAATGCCAGATCAGATTCAGGAATACCAGTAACCAGGACGACTTGATCGACCCATTCTAGATTACCTCCTTACTTATTCGCACACCCTGGACGGATGAATCCCCATAAGAAAAATATTCTTGTTAACAGGTCCGGGCTTCAAGACGACTAAAGCATGGATAACCCGCCATTAACCTTGAACAGAAAGTGAACATTATGGGAACAAGAAGAAGCTCTGCACACCGCAACACCCTTACTCAAATCGATATAGACCGGGCAATGAATAGCGAAGGGGACAAATGGATTACCCTGTCCTTTACCTGCACTGAGGAAGCTTGCTTTATAACAAGAAACGAGCTGGACCTATCACCTCCGAAAGAACATCAGCACGACTGTATAGACCAGTAGGGAAAAGCGCCGTTAAGCCGGCTCATTGTAGAATAAAAAATTAACGCAGATGTTACAACTGATGAACGAGAGGAGTTCCGGATCAGTATTTGCTTCCTCGAAACGATCGTGTGTTGAATCGAAACATTCAGCGATCGGGTTATGGCTGATAATGCTAATCACATTATCGACGGTAGTCTTTCGATCCTTTCCGCAACTGGATATTGGAATAAGTCACCTTTTTTTTGAAAATGGCGAATTCCCCCTTGGAGAAAATTTTCTAGCACGCCGATTCAGATCCGCCTCAGTCACAGTCACCAAAATTGCGGTTCTCATTCTTGTTGCACTTTGGATTCTACGATTCATCCCCGCTTGCCCAAAAATGCTTGTTTACCCGTGGAAAAGACTGGCCTTCCCGACTTTAGCTCTTGCAATGGGGCCCGGCTTACTGACAAACCTTGTTCTCAAAAACAATTGGGGGCGGCCGCGACCATATCACCTGGAGATTTTCGGAGGACAAAATACTTTCGTCCTCCCATGGACATTGTCCGAACAGTGCCCGGGCAATTGTTCCTTTGTATCAGGCGAAACCTCTTCAGCTATGTGGCTGCTATTGCTAATACCTCTCCTACCTCAAATCTGGCAAAACAGACTCCTTTGGGTAGGGATTGTTTATATCTTTGTGGTTTCATTCCTCCGCATAGGTTTTGGGGCTCACTTTCTTTCGGATGTTATATTTTCAGTATTACTAAACGGCCTGGTGTTCTGGTTTCTATGGAGGTTATTCTTCAATGAAGACCGGATATTCAAACAGAGTCCGTCCAGCCCATTCCAGGAGTAAGCATTTGAGAATCGCCCCGTCTAACGTTCAATGCCCGAGACTTACGCGATCATCATACCGGTGCAGAATGAGGCGGCCGTGATCGGTTCTACTATTGATAAATTACAATCTCATTTACCACATAATTGCATTATAGGCGTGGGCTTGAATGCTTGTACCGATGAATCCCGCCACATATGTGCAAAGAGAGGTGTTATTATCGGGGAAACAAGGCATTCAGGATACGGTCGGGGATGTAAAGTTGCCATTGAGGCAGTTGATCAAGTTTGCGTGCCCACTGCTTATCTTTTTTTTGCCGGCGACGGTGCCAACGACCCGAATGATCTTATCAAAATGATGGATTATTTTGAATTGGGGGACTACCGGTTTATCATGGGAATCCGTCAATATGTGCATGAGAATATTTTCGAGCGTTTGAAAAGAACACTTCCCAATCGGGGACTCGGTTTATACTGTCGGCTCCTGGGAGGTCAACTATTCAAAGACCTTGGTCCATTGAGGCTCATTGAGAGAAATTTATTTCGACAAATGAAACTTCGGGAAGAGGTTTGGGGATGGACTATTGAAGCTCAGCTGAGAGCTGCACAGCTTAATGAGGACATCCTGGCCTTTTCAATCCGGGAAAAGCCCCGGCTCGCGGGTTTCCAAAAAGTCAGCGGAGTTTCTGCGTGGCGATCCGCAATGATCGGTCTCAAGATTATTCAGGCGGGATGGAGATGTAAGAAGAGAGGCTTAATAGAGAAGGCGGGAAATTAAAATCTTTTCTCCCGCTCCGGAACAATCGGCTCGCGAATCTCTACACTTTCCCCGGCAAATTCCGAAGTAATGATTTCATCGAGGTCATCGGCACTGACCCGCGCACGGCCTGTAGTTTCGTCCTACCCTGCCAGACTGTCGAGATCCAGATCGATGTTCCTACCGGAGAACCACTTCCTAATTTGCTCTTTGTCAGAGTCGGACAAGGCGGCCGCCGATGCGGCGTCAGTCAGACCGAGTCGACTCAATTCGTTGACCGCCGTTTCACTAACGCCCTCGAAGCCGCCGGAGGATCTTCCGCTCCGGTAAAATTCTTCTCTATCAGGAAGTGGACGCAAATCACATTCTTTCATGTAGAGCTCCCTCTCGGCGAGCATCCAGTCAGCTTCCTGACTTGCCGCGATACCGCGTTCTTCTCTCCACTGCGCCAACATCGCTGCGCGGGCACCAATCTCAGCCTCGGTCGGGATTCGGGGCCAGCTTTGCCCCCCGTCGTCTGCCGCTGGAGTTTCCTCTGCTTCAGCAACGGGTTGTTTTTTCGAAAAACCCCATTCCCCGTTTTGCTCCGAATCAGTGTGGGATGCGCTGCCATTTCCGGAATTTTCCGCATAGCCCCACTTTTTTATATCCTCCCCGGACCCGCCTTGCTCTGATTTCCGGTCATACGACAAAAGCCACCACAGCACGGTGCCAAATGCAGAGAGACAAAACAAACCGCTGAAAAACAGCAGCCAGGGACGCCATTCTTCCGGGTCACGATCAAAGAGAGGAGACAGGATTTCCATTCGTATGGTAGAGGAATAAATATTTCAACAATCAAAGAAATTACCGTAGTAAATATCTATAGCGCAAATTATCATAATGTTTCACTGCCTTTGCAAGCAATTACATGACATGTCTTTACTTTCAATTCTCGCGGACCAGGACCTCTCTTCCCGTTCCTTGCGCTCC
This sequence comes from Verrucomicrobiales bacterium, assembly GCA_029213025.1. Taxonomy (GTDB): domain Bacteria; phylum Verrucomicrobiota; class Verrucomicrobiia; order Verrucomicrobiales; family DEV007; genus Arctic95D-9. The sequence goes on along the minus strand of JARGOZ010000019.1, from coordinate 3,731 downwards.
GATTTTATCCGTTTAGGTATTCCGATGCTTCGATGGCTCTTACTCATGCTCGTTCCGCTTACACTTTGCGCTCAGCAAAATGCGGAAGGTCCCTACCCTGTTGATCCTGACACACGTAAAAAAGACGGTGTTCCTGCAGGCAAAATCACATCCGGAACCTTTGCGGACAGTAAAATCTATCCAGGAACCTCCCGCGAATATTTCGTCTATCAACCGACACAGTATGACGCTGAAAGCCCGGCTGCGCTCATGGTGTTCCAGGATGGAAAAGGTTACCTGAAAAATGTCCCCACGGTTTTCGATAACCTGATTCATCAAAAGGCGATGCCTCCCACTGTGGCAGTGTTTATCAATCCGGGAGTCGTTACGGCGACCAGCGACGACGTCCTTGCGAGATACAATCGCTCTTTCGAATACGATGCGGTGGACGACCGCTATGCCCGGTTTCTTCTCGATGAAATCCTGCCGGTTGCGCTGAAAGGCCTGAACGTAACCGACGACCCGAATCTTCGCGCCATCTGCGGATCCAGCTCAGGCGGCATCGCCGCTTTTGTCGCCGCATGGGATCGTCCCGACGCCTTTCGCCGAATCTATACCACCGTCGGGACCTACGTAGGTCTGCGCGGCGGAAATGAATTACCGGTCCTCGTGCGAAAAACAGAACCAAAACCACTCCGGATCTTTCTGCAGGACGGAAGCAACGATAACAATATCTACTGCGGCAGTTGGTGGGTGGCGAATCAGGATATGCTGGCCTCCCTGCAATGGGCGGGATACGAGGTAAACCACGAATGGGGCGAAGGCAGCCACAACCGCAAACACGGCAACGCAATCCTGCCCAAAGTTCTCCGCTGGCTCTGGAATGACTGGGATACCAATCCGCAGATAACAACCCACGTCGAAAATAGCCAAAGCAAAGCAAAAGAATTCCTCATCCCCGGCGAAGACTGGAAGTTAGTCAGCGAAGGGCATACCTTTACCGAAGGCCCGGCCGTCAGCGAAAGCGGCGATCTCTATTTCTCCGATTTGGAAGAGAGTAAAGTATGGAAAGTAAGTCCTGAAGGAGACGTTTCTCTATTTAAAGAAAACACCGGACACACCAACGGACTCGCTTTCTCCATCGACGGCAAGACTCTTATCGGTTGCCGGATGGAACCCGGCCGACTCATCTCCTGGAACACCGAAACCGGAGAAGAATCCATTCTCGCCAAAAATGCACGACCAAACGATGTCGTCGTGGCACACGATGGAACGATCTATTTTTCCGAACCCCGGAAAAAGCGGATCATGATGATTCCCCCGGGAGGCGGCGAAGCCAAAACTGCGGGCGAAGGTTTTTCCGGAGTCAACGGAGTTGTGCTCAGCACCGATCAGTCGCTGGTTCTCGCAGCAGATTACAATGGGCGTTTTGTCTGGTCGGGCCAAAGACAGGCAGACGGAACCCTGACATATATACAGCCCTATTTTCATCTACACATTCCTCCCGCGTCGATTGATACCCGCAGCCTCGCCGACGGTATGGCGGTTACCGAAAAAGGCTGGCTTCTCGTAGCTACCGCGATGGGTATCCAGGTATGTGATATGCCGGGCCGGGTGAATTTGATCATCCCTTCGCCTGTCGGGGATCGCCATCCTTCCAATGTCACGTTTTACGGCGATACGCTGTACGCCACCTGCGGAAGCAAAGTATTCAAAAGAAAAGTGGCCCTCAAAGGGGCGCTGCCATGGAAAGCGCCGATCAAGCCTGCCAAACCGCGTTTGTAGAGGTGCTTTCACCTAACGAGCGGGAAAACACGCACTGTACCCTGTTAGGTCCGACATTGCACCCTGTTGAATCGTAATGAATCTTCAGATACTAAACCAATTCCGAAACAACTGTTTTGAAGCCCTCCTCTCCGAAAGAGTTCCACAAGGTCATTGGGAAGGAGAGCTTTCCACCTCCGCTTTATCTACAGCAACCGCTATCGTGGCCCTGCACTGTGTCGATAAATCGGCTCATCGCGACCTGATTGAAACCGGCGCCAGGTGGCTTGTCCGCCACCAAAATTCCGATGGCGGCTGGGGCGACACCACCCGCAGCTTTTCCAATATCTCTACTACCCTGCTGTGCCGTGCCGCGCTATACAAATGTCTACCGGCAGAGCAAACTGCGATTCGAAATTCGGAGTGGTGGATCCGTGATTATGTGGGCTCGCTCGACCCGGAAAAAATCGCCGAAGTCGTCAAAGCCCGCTACGGCAAAGACCGCACTTTTTCCGTCCCAATACTCATGCTCTGCGCGATCTGCGGCACTCTCGGAAAACGCGGCTGGAAACTGGTGCTGCCTCTTCCCTACGAAATGGCGGCCTGCCCCCGGGAATGGTTTGCCGCGATGAAACTACCCGTAGTGAGCTATGCGTTGCCGGCTCTCATCGCTATCGGTAGAGCCCGGTTCGAAAAAGTGAAACCGACTCCATTCAATCCGCTGTTCTGGATCCGGCAATTCGCCTGGCCGAAAGCATCGAAACTGCTACATGAAATTCAGCCCGCCTCGGGAGGATACCTGGAAGCTGCGCCTTTGACCAGTTTCGTAACGATGGCCCTGGCATCGGTAGGCAAACAGGATCACCCCGCCACCGTTTGCGGAGTTCGCTTTCTGGTAGAGAATGTACGACCGGACGGCAGCTGGCCGATCGATACCAATCTCGCCACCTGGGCCACGACTCTGGCAGTGAAATCCGGGGTGGATGGCTACGACCGGAAAGTTGTACTGCGATGGCTCCTCAATCAGCAATACAAAACAGTTCACCCCTTTACTAACTCCGCGCCCGGAGGCTGGGCCTGGACCGACCTGAGCGGTGGCGTACCCGATGCTGACGATACGCCCGGCGCGATGCTGGCACTGCGGAAACTGATGGATGAATCCACCGCTGCAGAGTGCCTCGCCGCTGCGGAGAAAGGCGCCATCTGGCTGCTCGATTTGCAAAATAACGACGGCGGAATCCCTACTTTCTGCAAAGGCTGGGGAGCCCTGCCGTTTGACCGTTCCTCACCGGATCTCACCGCCCACACCTTGCGCGCGTGGCAGGAGTGGTATCCCGATTTTGACTCCGGTTTGCAGAAGCGCATCGACCGGGGCATCGGAGTCGGACTCGCTTTTCTGAAGAATGCTCAACAAAGAGACGGCTCATGGATTCCGCTCTGGTTCGGCAATCAACACCGGGGTCGGGACGAAGAAAACCACACGTACGGAACCGCGATGGTTTGCCGCGCTCTGGAGGTGATGCCTGAAACCGGTGACACGCCGGAAATGTTCGAAGCGGGACTCAGCTGGCTTCGAAAAAACCAAAACTCCGACGGCGGCTGGGGAGGCGGAGTGCGAACTCCCTCCAGCATCGAAGAAACGGCTCTGGCAATAAGCGCACTGGCCGGCGATCCCGAAACAGAGCGGTCACGAAGTAATATAGAAAACGGAATCGCGTGGCTGATCAAAGCGACAAAAAACGGCACCGAATTCCCGTCAACCCCGATAGGATTCTACTTTGCCAAGCTGTGGTATTTCGAAAGGATCTACCCCTATGTCTGGACTGCTGAAGCTCTGGAGCGAATGACCCGTAACCGAAAACAGGAGATGGGATAGTATGTCTCCTTATTCCGGGAAAAGTCGCAGAAATTCACCTACCTGTTTCGCACTGTCCCGCCTCAAATCCTCTGGATTCTCACAATCCGCAGCTCGTTTTTCCAATCAGACC